>NZ_JAVKBY010000016.1:0-19492 GCF_040222985.1 Coleofasciculus sp. F4-SAH-05 | reverse complement strand
ATTGAGCCTGTCGAAATTCAGGGTCAACACCGAGCGTAGCCGAGGTGTTGAGTGCCGACACTGCCAGAGTGAAGCAGGAAGTAAGCATCAAGGTTAGATTTGACTACGGTTGATCAGTTTTGAGTAGGTCTTATGTAACGGTCTAACAAGTTATAACGTATACTCAGAGGTTAACGTATGGTTTATACGTCATCTCAGCTTCTAAGTTTTGAGGAATTTATCGCCCACTATAGCAACAATCCTGGCTATGAATTGGCGGATGGAGAATTAATAGACATGGAACCCACTGAACCTCATGAAACAGTCGCGGGAAAATTAGCCAGTAAACTGAGTATTGAGTTAGAACGACAAAGACATCCCTGGTTTATTCCACGCACTTGTATTGTTAGACCTTTTACAGATGCGGCTACGGCGCGTCGTCCTGATGTCGTAGTTTTAGATGAAACAGCATTAGTGAATGAGCCGTTATGGGAGCGAGAACCTGTGATTACGTTGGGAACTTCGATTAAGTTGATTGTTGAAGTGGTCAGTACAAATTGGGAGACAGACTATGCTCGTAAAGTGGAAGAATATGCCTTGTTGGGTATTCCAGAGTATTGGATTGTTGATTACCGAGGCTTAGGCGGCGTTGCTTTCATTGGCAGACCTAAACAGCCGACTATTACAATTTGTCAGTTAGTCGGTGAAGACTATATTCAACAGCAATATCGATTGGGAGAGCCAATTGTTTCACCGATGTTGCCCAGGTTCGCATTTAAACTTGATGATGTGCTGCCAAGATGAACCTGTACGATTGATGGGTCAGCAGGATTATGGCATTGTGGTCGGTTGGGTTCAACGAAGTGAAACCCAAACAATAATTTGTTGGGTCTCATTCCGTCATCGAAAATTTTCCGGTCTAGTGAAGTACCCCAACAAGATCCGCTCTTATTTGGGGAACCTCCAACTTCTAAAAACAAGGACGGTCTTATTCGTCTTCAGGGCTTCCCGTTTCATCCGCCGATGCCACGTTAGGTACTTTCTAATTTCTAAGAGTAGAAAGTCCGGAACTCCGCGATTACGTTAAATCAATTTGACCGCTTTCAGACCAAAAAACAGGGCTAGGGCGACACCTGTCGCACCACCGAGGATTAAAAAGTAGGCAATAATTCCAGATCCAGACATTTACCGTTCTCTCAAAAACGTCTTATTAGACCATTAAATCATTAAGTGGGATAAAATACAGCCCACAGTTGCTAGGGAAAATCAGATGAAGTCAGTGATTCGGGTTGAAGTACCGCCACAGTCTTATGATATTGCGATCGCGCCAGGAAGCTTGGATGATATCGGCGTCTGGATGAGTCGGCTGAAACTAGGGAAAAAGGTTCTCCTGGTTTCCAATCCCGCCATCTTTCGCCGCTACGGGGAACGCGCGATCGCGGCGCTGAAATTAGTCGGTTATCAGGTGTCTCATTGTACCCTACCCCCAGGCGAACGGTACAAAACCCTCAAATCCATTCAAAAAATCCACGACGCCGCCCTCCAGAATCGCTTGGAACGGTCTTCAACGATGGTAGCACTAGGGGGAGGCGTGATTGGGGATATGACCGGGTTTGCGGCGGCTACCTGGTTACGAGGGATTAATGTGGTGCAAGTTCCCACCTCCCTGTTAGCCATGGTGGATGCCGCGATTGGCGGTAAGACAGGGGTAAACCATCCCCAAGGCAAAAACTTAATTGGTGCCTTTCACCAACCCCAATTTGTGTTAATTGATCCGCAAGTCTTACAAACCTTACCCCCACGAGAATTACGGGCGGGAATGGCAGAGGTGATTAAATATGGCGTCATCTGGAATGCTGAGTTATTTACTAAGTTAGAAAGTACAAAGCGTCTCGACCAACGGCGGTATTTAGATGAGGAATTATTGTCCTTTATTTTATCCTCCTCCTGCCAAGCCAAAGCCGATGTTGTTAGTCAGGATGAGAAAGAAGCCGGATTAAGAGCAATTTTAAATTATGGTCACACAATTGGTCATGCGGTCGAAAGTTTAACCGGCTATAAAGTCGTTAATCATGGCGAAGCTGTGGCGATTGGCATGGTGGCGGCGGGTCAAATTGCCGTAGACCTTCAGATGTGGACATCTCAGGAAGCGGAACGTCAAAAGGCGTTAATTGAGAAAGCCGGATTACCGACTCAATTACCATCGGGATTGGATATTGATGCGATTATCGATACCTTACAAACCGATAAGAAAGTAAAAGATGGCAAAGTACGATTTATTCTGCCCACTGAAATCGGTCATGTCACCATAACCGATCAAGTTCCAGCCGATGTCATTCGCCAAGTTTTGAGTGATAAATTATGAATTCCCTATTCCTAATTCTCTTTTACCTGACGAATGACCAATGACGAATGACGAATGACGAATGACGAATGACGAATGACAAATGACGAATGACGAATGACGAATGACGAATGACAAATGACAAATGACGAATGACAAATAACTAACGACGATAAAACGCTTGTTCCCTTGCCATAGAAAGCGCCATGTAGAGAATATTCTGTCGCTCAATGGCAGGAAAGCTAATCGTGTAAATCATATCATTTTGCTGCCACATCACCGTAGAGAAAGGATAGGATGGATTTTGAGTCGGTCCTTCAATTAGATATCCAGCCACAGTCGGGGTGAGAGTAATGCGATCGCCTAGGGTTTCATGACGCTCCAGATCACGCCGCGCACTCGCCGACTCCTTGGGGTGTACCGAAAAGCTACCCAGTAAGCAGGAATTCGGAGTGCGATCGCAGGTAAACAGACTCACGGTATAACTAGAGGGGGCTTGGGAGGGAAAAACTCGCACAATCAGTTGGTTTGGATCAATATCCAACATATCATTCACCCGTAACTGAGTAGGTAAGCGCATGGCTAACCCCACAGGCAAATTTCTTTGGATACGTTCCATAAACGGAATAAACACGGGTGCAGGTTGAGCTTCAACCCCTACCGCCACACTGAAAACACCGAGGAACAGTGAGACTCCCCAGAAACAACGTTGCCAAATTTGGTAGAACACTTCACCTCAATCCAATTTTGAATGGCACTGAATTAAGCCCTGAACTAAAGATGATAGCGGGTCGCTGACCCATTTTTATGAAGAAAATGTAAAGCTATCCTAAAATTGGTTAAGATCGTAACACAATGCCCCTGATCAGAAGCGGTAAACGCCTCATAAGCATGAACTTGCACGTTGCCAAAGTAGGAGAAACATGGTTAACCTCTTTTCCCCACCCCTTTCCTGGAGCGCAACCTCTCCCTTGTTGTTATGTGATAAAACGTATTACCTTGGTGCTAACGTAACAATTGAATAGGGGAAACATTGTGAATTTTCTTTGCCAGCGTCTTTCCCAGCAGCACCTGGATAGCCAAGAAAGCGGAAGTCTGAATCGAGGTATAGATGTTAATTTTGGTAGCGACGACCTTGACCAAAGAGTAGGTTTATGCACAGGCATACCTACCTTGAGCAGACAAGGATTTGGTTGGGCTAACCCGAATAGTACACTAAAGCCCTTCTTTAAACAAGAGTTTCCTAATGTGTTTAAGCTATATACATATTGTCCTATCTTGAAGCCAGGATAGGGTTTGCTCAACCAGACAACATCGATCAAACTGGAGTCATCACCTCCATGGCAAGGACGTAACACTCGTGCATCTGGCTTTGACAAGGGTAAGGAGTAGTATTTTAATGAACACGCTAGTATTGAGTAACACCACAGTCAACCTTGAGCAACTCTATCCAGATCGCCATATTGATGCGGCGGCTAAGGCAACATTTGAGGATTTAACTCGTTTAGCTGCTAGCGTTGTCCAAGCTCCGATCGCCCTGATTAGTCTCTGTGATGCCAAAGGTCAGTGGTTGCCTTCACAGGTGGGTTTAGACACCGATTCCACAGGGCAATACTTAGAGTTTTGTCGCCAAATCCGCCAGGAGATAATAACAGAAAATAAGCCGTTATTAGTGGTCGAAGATACTCTAGCCGGATCTGAGTCTCAGATAACGTTACTCCCAATCCGATTTTATGCCGCCGTTCCCTTAGTTACCCCTCAACATGAAACGGTCGGTATTTTAGTAGTGATTGACCGAGTGCCGCGACAGTTAACCGGACAACAAAAGGATGCCCTAACCGCATTAAGCCGACAGGCGATCGCGCAGTTAGAATGGCAAAAGAAAGTGATCGATTTGGAAACCCAGGTGCATCAGTGTCAACGCCTGGAAAAAGCCTTAAAAACGTCTCCTCAAAACCTGGTTGATATGAAGGTGGCGCTGGAGCAAGCGTCAATTGTGGCAATTACCGATCCTCACGGTAAGATTCGTTACGTTAACGATAAATTTTGCCAGATTTCGCACTATTCCAGGGATGAACTTTACGGTGCTGACCATCATTTACTTAATTCTGGCTATCATCCCCCGCAGTTTTTTCAGGACTTGTGGAACACGATTTCCCAGGGTAAAATCTGGCGAGGCGATATCCAAGATCGTGCCAAAGATGGCAGCTTGTATTGGGTTGATACGACAATCGTACCCTTGGTTGATGAGCAAGGTCATCCTTATGAATATATCTCGATTTGTAAGGATATCACTGAACAAAAACAAGCCCAGATTGAACTGGATCGTTTTTTTAGCCTCTCACCTGATTTGATGGCAGTGATTGGTTTCGATGGTCGATTTAAACGAATTAATCCTGCCTTTGAAACTATCCTCGCCTATACCTCGGAGAACTTAGTTCCCAAAGCATTTCTCGATTTCGTCCATCCCCATGATTACAAAGCAACATTAACAGTTTGGCAAACCCTTTTAGATAGTTCATCGGATAGTTACTTTGAGCATCGTTATCGCTGTAAAGATGGATCGTATAAGTGGTTGGCTTGGAACTGTCTGCCTTTAGCTGAAGCCGATGTTGTCCATGCGATCGCCCGTGATATTACTAACACCAAGCAACGAAAAGCAAGTCTGCTAGAACGATCGCGTCTGTCTACCTTAGAAGCCGATATTGGCGCTGTTCTGGTGGGACAAAATGGTAGTCTAGGCGAAAGTCTTAAACGCTGTACCGAAGCCATGATTCGCCATCTAAACGCCTTGAGTGCTGGGATTTGGACAGTGGCGGGGATCACAGACGAGACGCAAATGCCCTTAGTCTTAGAATTGCAGGCGCATAGTGGTGAACAGTTACCCACACACCTATTCCCTCAACGCATCCTCACCAACCAAGGCTTAATCGCCAAAGTCGCCCAAACCTTGAAGCCAATTCATCGTCCGATCTTAACGCCGGGACATGACTTGTCCAACAAAACCTTTATCGGAATTTATCCCCTGATTGTCGAATCTCATCTAGTTGGGTTTATTGCCTTACATAGTTGCCAACCCTTCTCTAAAATCGTACAAGGAGTATTGGGATGGGTGGCGAATGCGATCGCGGTAGCTATTGACCGGATTTGGGTGCGCGAAGAACTCCTCAGTCGCCGGGAAGCCTTACTATTTCAGTTAGCTAGCCAAATTCGCAATTCCCTAGAACTCGATACGATTCTGGCAATCGCCGTCACCGAAATTCGGGGATTGCTAGAGGTTGACGGCTGCCACTTTTTGTGGTTAAATTACAACTCCGATCAACCGAGTTTAAGCGTTACCCATGAAGCACGAGATCCCAATTTACCCAGTTTATTAGGTGACTGTCTTCCCCCACAACTTGCCCCCTTAGCGGACATTATTCACCGATTACATCCTCTACGAATTGATGATGTCAGCCAAACCCAAAACTTAGCCCCCGAAACCCGATCGCTACTCGCTGATTGGGGAATTACTTCAGGGTTAGTGTTACCACTCAAAACCAAAACCGGACAACTGGGGGCAATTATCTGTAGTCATTATCGGGGTTCGCGGCAATGGAGCGATCGCGAAGTTAAATTACTGCAAGCTGTAGTGGATCAACTCGCGATCGCGATCGAACATGCGGAATTATTTGCCGAAACCCGGGCAGCGGCGCAAGCGGCTCAAACCCAGGCAAACCAATTAGAGCAAGCCTTACACGAATTGCGGCAAACCCAATCCCTGTTAATTCAGACCGAGAAAATGTCTACGATCGGTCAAATGGTAGCCGGAATCGCCCATGAAATCAATAATCCGGTTAATTTTATCACCGGGAATCTCAGCCATACGACCAACTATATTGGCGACTTATTACAACTCATCGAATGTTATCAACAATCTTATCCCAATCCCCAGCCTGATATTCAAGAGTTGATAGAAGACATTGAATTATCCTTCCTCATCGAAGACTTACCGAAAATGCTCTCCTCAATGAAGATGGGAGCCGATCGGATTCAAGAGATTGTGATTTCCTTGCGGAATTTTTCGCGGCTCGATCAAGCCGAAATGAAGGCAGTTAATATTCATGAAGGCATTGATAGTACCTTATTGATTCTTCGCAACCGGATGAAACCTTGTGGGAATTCTCCAGGAATTACGCTGATCAAAGAATACGGGGAATTGCCGGCGGTTGCCTGTTATGCGGGTCAACTGAATCAAGTGTTTATGAATATTATTAGCAATGCCATTGACGCCTTCGATGGTTTAATCAAAGCCGGGGCAAGTGCAACAGAAAAGAGCCAATTAAACCTTAACCCAACGATTTGGATTAGCACCGAGGTTGTAGACAAGAATCAAGCGGTGATTCGGATTCGCGATAATGGACCCGGAATCAGCGAAACCATCCGCAATCGTTTATTTGATCCCTTCTTTACCACAAAACCGGTGGGTAAGGGAACAGGGTTAGGGTTGTCAATTAGTCACCAGATTGTTGTCGAAAAACATGGCGGTATTCTCAAATGTTATTCTGAACCGGGACAAGGAACAGAATTCTGGATTCAGATCCCGATCACTGATTGATGTGAACCATATCCTATCCAAAGTGGTAGAGACTAAAATGCAACGTCTCTACATAAATGATGTGTCCTAACAGCCATGGCGGTTGCTATATAATACCCAATTATCTAATAGTAAACATAAGCATAAATCCTCAACTCTTCTCCCGAATCCACCACGATCGCACAAGTCGAATTTCACCATAACTATAATCCTCACCCAACTGTTCCCGCAAGCTTCTCAGGGAGTTTGTCCCAACAGTCTGAATCGCTTGCAAGATGGGCTTTTGCCGTTCTGCTGCTACTAATCGGTTTAAATCTATAGGCTGATTCTGCTCAATTAGCTCACTTAAGTGAGTAAGAATAGTGCTAGGAACATAACCCCGTTTTTCCGCAATTTCCTCTATACTTAATCCTTGCTGATACAGTTGTAAGGTTACCATTTGGCTATTTGAAGGCAGAGGAACGGGTAACTTCTGCCCCTGACAAAACTCTCGAACTTCCGACACAAACCGCTCGCCGTACTGCGTCAACTTGTGAGCCGTTACCCCCGATATTTGGGCAAACTCCTCCAGGGTTTTAGGTTTCATTTGTGCCATTAACTTGAGGCTAGAATCAGCGAAAATCACATAAGGGGGAACCGATTGAATATCCGCGATTTGTTTACGTAGCTTTCGCAATCTCTCAAACAGCAATTCAATTTCCGCCGTTCTCGGACTAACATCGGATAGTGCCTTGGCTACAGGGGTTTGGGTAATCGCAATATGCACAGAACGTTGTTTGCGAAGCACTTCCCAACTGCGTTTATTCAGCTTTAGTACCCGATACCCATCTGTCGTTTCATCCATTAATCCCTGATGCAGGAGCGATCGCGCCAGCATTTTCCAAGCGTCAACGCTTTTATCCCTGCCAATTCCATAAGTTGAGAGGAGGTGATGTCCATTCTGTTCCACCTTCTTTTTCCGGGAACCCCGCAGCACGTCGATAATATGATTCATGCCAAATCGTTCTCGACAACGCGCCACGCAGGATAAAAACTTTTGCGCTTCAATTGTCCAATCTTCAACGGGTTTAGGATGACAACAATTATCGCAGTTATCACAATTGCCCTTAAACCGTTCACCAAAATATCTCAATAAAATTGTGCGGCGACAATCGGTTCCTTCCGCGTAGTCACGAATTTGCTGTAACTGTTGACGGGCAACGCGCTGTTCTCTTGGATCAGGTTTTTGATCAATCAGATAATCCAGTCTAGGCACATCACCGGGACTATAAAATAGTGTACAATAGGCAGGTTCTCCATCTCGTCCTGCCCGTCCCGATTCTTGATAATACCCTTCTAAATTTCGGGGTAAGTCGTAGTGAATCACAAAGCGAACATCGAGCTTATTAATTCCCATACCAAAGGCAATAGTTGCCACAATCACTTGCACGTCATCGCGAATAAAACGATTTTGATTACTGGATCGGTCAGTATCACTCATCCCCGCATGATAAGGCAAGGCTGAAATGCCATCTTTTTGCAGTCGAAATGCTACTTCGTCAACACTACGACGACTGAGACAATAGATAATTCCAGATCCTTTATGGGATTGAACTTTTTTGAAGAGTTGGTTATAGCTTTGGCGCTGTTTGGGTTGAATTTCGTAGTAAAGGTTGGGGCGATTAAAACTGGCAATATGGATACTCGGTTGACGGAGTGTGAGTTGTTGGACAATATCCTGCTGCACCCGCTTGGTGGCTGTAGCGGTAAGCGCCAGCATGGGGATATCCGGATACCGTTGACGTAACTGTTTAATCTGGCGATATTCTGGGCGAAAATCATGTCCCCACGCCGAGACACAGTGCGCCTCATCAACCGCAAACGCCGAAATTCCCACCTGCGATCGCACTTGTTCTAAAAAGGGCGCAAATCGCTCTGCCAGCAAGCGTTCTGGGGCAACATACAGCAGTTTAATCTTACCGTTGAGGATTGCCATTTCCCGCGATCGCACCCCATCCCAACTCAAGGTACTATTGAGAAATGTCGCCCCTATGCCGTTATCCACTAAGGCATCCACCTGATCTTGCATCAGCGCAATTAACGGCGACACCACCACCGTTAACCCTGGTTTAAGTAAAGCCGGGAGTTGGAAACACAGCGACTTACCGCCCCCCGTGGGCATAATAATCAGCAAGTCACGGTTCTGAAGCACTTCTTCAACGATTTGCTGTTGTCCTGGGCGGAAGGTATCATATCCAAAAAACTGTTTTAGGGCGTCCCCCAAGGATTGCAACTGATACATAATGGATGCTGTGGGCGCTTTTGATTCAATCATTTTGACTATTTTATACCACTCATCGGGTATCCTCACCCCCTAGAGCGTCGGTCAAGTAACTACAGTACTAATCTAATGTGTCACTTATAGTCTGTTCGTAATGCCATTCGGTTGTTGACAAAAAGTCTAGAATACTTTGAGCAATAGCCTTGGATGCTAAGTAAGGAACACCATTACCAATTGTTTTAAACATATTGGTCAGTGACATTTTATCAGGAAGGACAAAAGTTTTAGGTAAAGATTGCACAGCAAGCGCTTCAGCAACAGATAAGCGACGCGCTTTATAAGGATGCAAGTGGACTTCGTTATTTCCGTAACAAGCCGTAGGAGAGTAACGCCATCGGTGAAGGCGTTTGTATGACTTTCTGGAATCATCTCCCTCCGCCACAGAAAGAAATCGCTTTAGACCAGCTCTCGGTTTAAAATGATGTTGAGCATTAGGATGGTTGAGGACATCGTTTTGCCTAAACCAATATTCAACAGTTAATTCCTGAATAATCTGATTAGAGCAAGGTAGATGCGAATCTTCCTGAAATGGATCAGTCGCAGCCCAAGGACAAGAAAAAACGGTCTGCTTCGGATATAAAATATAAGTTGTCCAGGGAAAAATTCCTTCAGGCATAAATTTTGCACTTTGCTCAACGGGTAGTCCTATATCTCTGATTAAGCCTTGACGAAATCCGAGCAGGATAATCCTCTCCCTATCTTGAGGAACACCGTATTCTATGGCATTGACTAGACGCTCTGTTAATAGATAGCCAGCCTGGTTTAGCTTTTCTTTAAGCTGTTCAAAAAAAAGGCGGTGTTTTTTCGTTTTCCACAATCCTTTAACATTCTCAAATAAAAAGAAATCCGGTTGATGTTGGCAAATTAATTCAACATAAGCAGCAGAAAGCTTACCATTATCACCGTCCTTACCTCGATTTTTTCCCCCAACTGAGAAATCTGGACAGGGAGGTCCGCCAATAAAACCGACAATATCTGTAGATTTCCGAGCATCCTGGATTAAATACCAGAGACGTAGGGCTTGTTCCCCTTCTGTAAGTTGCTCAACGTTTCCATTGTCAGCAGAATGGTATCCGTATTCGGGTAATGGCAGATTCAGAACTTGTCTAGAGTAACGGTAAGCCTCCATATAGGAGGGATTAATTTCATTGACATACACGATATCAAAACCACTGGCTTCAAAGCCCAAATCGAGAAATCCAGTTCCAGCAAAGAAAGAGAATAGTTTTGGGCGAATGCTCATTGATAAATTCTAAAGGATAGAAAGATTATACCACTTTAGATAATTAATAAATAATCAGTTACTTATGTGGAATGGCACTGACTTTAGAGTTTGTAGTAAGCGCTAAAGCGCTTCTGGCACTAAAGTGCCTACTACGAACCCAGATTAATTCAGTGACATTCTACTTCTGTGAGAAAGCAAGGATTGTGTCCCTACATTTGTGTGTACTATTAACCCTTGAGAATCACTACATTTTTTTGTAAATAGGCTTTGATAGAACAGGCTAAAGCTTTTGCCAAAATGGGAGGAACAGCATTGCCAATTTGGTTACATTTGCTTTCTTCATTACCCTTGAATTCAAACCAATCCGGAAAACTTTGCAAACGCGCTCCTTCACGAACCGTTAACCGTCGTCTACGTCCATCGGGTAAGCGAATACGCAACATATCACCTGTTGGAGCGCTTAAATTGCGGCAAGTAACCGTTCTAGACGGGGCATTAAGGTGTAAATCTCTGGGTCTAACACACTTAGAAGCTCTCTCGTATTTTTTGATATATTCATCCATGCTAGGAGTGAGAAACTTAGCGTCTGGGGGTGCAATAAATGCGAGTTCTCCCAGGGCTTCACTAACCGTATACGGTGAATTTTTATGGGTTTTTGAATGCCATTTCCATTCGCCTCGGTGAGCCACACAAAAAAGACGTTCTCTTCGCTGAGGAACACCATAATCTGCGGCGTTGAGGATATCCCATTCAACGATATATCCTAGTTCCCTGAGAGCGCTAACAATTTCTTCAAAGTAGGTTTTATTGCGAAATAGCATTCCCCGCACGTTTTCAAATAAAGCAAGCTGGGGGCGATAGGATTTAACCGCGTCAAGAAATATGGGGAAACCATCGCGACTGTCTTTGAGCCCCCGTTGATGTCCACCAACGCTAAAGGGTTGACAGGGGGGACCACCAATGATGACATCGGCTCCATCGACTAAATCGGGTTGGCGTGCTAGCGTGGTCTGATAGCAGAAACCATGCAGGTTGTGCTGATAAGTGGTGCAGGCGTCTGCTAATTTTTCATAACCGATGGTTCTAAATCCTGCGGCTTCAAAACCGAGTGCTAGTCCCCCACAGCCAGCAAACAGATCAATCACCAAAGGTGCTGTCGCATCGATGGAGGGAAGTTGGAGTTCTTGAGAGAGGAAATCAAGGTAGGGGAGTTGGTTTCGCATTCTCCTATTTTAGGACGCGATCGCACGCTTATCTTGTCCATACCTTAACCTTGAATTGATAGGTCAGCCTTTAGACGCAGCATAGACATCTCTACGACGACTGGTTTAGGTTTGGATAAGACAACATTCACAGCAGTGATAACAAAAATCCAGAGAAGCCGCAGACATTGCCAATGCTGTTGAACCTAGGGCGGAGTCGGCTTATTATAACAGGTAATAAATAAAAGCTAAACTAAAGAAATGGAAGGTAAACAGTTTATTCGCACGATGCGATTGCAAAACTTACTATCCTACGGAGATGAGGGTGAAGAAATCGCACTCCAACCCCTTAATGTGCTGATTGGTGCCAATGCATCTGGCAAGTCGAACTTAATTGAAGCCATTGGACTTCTGAAGGCAACTCCCACAGATTTAACTGCCCCAATTCGTAAAGGCGGAGGCGTCAGTGATTTACTTTGGAAAGGTCAAAAAGAAATTCCAATAGCTAAAATTGAGGTGACTATAGATTACCCAGAAGGACTGATGCCGCTTCGCTATCGCATGGGTTTAACTGTAGTTGGTCAAAAACCAGAATTAGTCGATGAAGCGGTGGAGAATGAATGCTCATACCCCGGTGAAGATGATGTCTATTTTTATTATCGCTATCAACAAGGTCGTCCAGTTTTAAACATTAAAAATCCATCTGATGGGCAAAGAAGTCAACGTTCGCTACGTCGAGACGATCTGATTCTCGATCAGTCTGTTTTATCTCAGAGGAAAGATCCAGATCAATATCCTGAACTCACCTATCTAGGTAATCAATTTTCCCGGATTAGTCTGTATCGTGACTGGCATATCGGACGAGATTCAGAACCGAGATTGCCACAGAAAGCTGACTTACCGGAACACCCTTTGCTAGAAGATGGGAGTAATCTCGGACTTGTTTTGAACAACTTACAGCACCAAGTAGGAAGTCGAGCAATTATCGATAAACTCAAAACATTTTACGAAGAAGCAGAAGAACTATCCGTAAAGATTTATGGCGGTACAGTTCAAATATTTATCCGCGAGGAGGGTTTAATTCAACCAATCCCTGCAACTCGTTTATCTGATGGTACACTGCGCTATCTATTTTTACTGGCTTTACTTCTTGACCCCACCCCACCGCCACTGATATGTATTGAAGAACCAGAGATTGGCTTACATCCTGACATGATGTCTACCATTGCTGATTTGTTAGTCGAAGCGTCTGAACGAACTCAGTTAATTGTTACAACGCATTCAGAGGCTTTAGTTTCCTCTCTTCCTCCTGAATCAGTTTTGGTGTGTGAGCGAGATTATCAAGGAACTCATCTACGCCGACTTAACCCTGAACGGTTGCAAAAGTGGCTAGAAAATTATTCTTTAGGTGAACTCTGGAGTATGGGTGAGATTGGAGGAACGCGATGGTAAAAGAGATTCGTATTTACATAGAAGGGGGTGGAGATGATCGGGATACAAAAAGGCAAATGCGGCAAGGATTTAGCGGGTTTCTGAGAGATATGGTGCAGATAGCGCGGAGCAAGCGAATCAAATGGGATATTGTTGTCTGTGGTTCTCGTAATAATGCTTTTAGCTCTTTCAAAAATGCTATAGAAGATTATCCTGATGCTTTCAATGTCCTACTGGTTGACTCAGAGGGAACAGTAAAAAACGACCTTGGGCGCATTTGAAATCTAGGGATAATTGGGATTCACCTAGAGTTGATGATACCCATTGCTATTTAATGGTGCAAGCAATGGAGGCTTGGTTTATTGCCGATATTGATGCCCTCAAAAAATTCTATGGGAAAGGATTTAGAGAAAATTCAATTCCTAGAAATACCAATGTCGAGAAGATTGATAAGGATTCGTTAGAGCCAAGTTTAAAGCAAGCTACTCGCCATACATCCAAGGGTGAATACAAAAAGATACAACACGCTTCAAAGCTTTTAGGATTATTGAATGTTGCCAAGGTACGTCAAGCCGCACCGAATTGCGATCGCCTCTTTACCACTCTTGCCCAAATTATGGGAGAGACAATCTGAAAAGGTAGACTGTTAAAGCGTTGTAAATCGTAATTGAACATCGAATAGAACGACTCAAAAAATGGGATAAAATTTATGGTTAATTCAGGTGGGGAAGAGACAAGGTTCAAAACCGCGATCGCAAAAGCAAAAGAAGCCGCAGACATTGCCAATGCTGTTGAACCTAGGGCGGAATCGGCATATTATGACCAGAGTCGCGATCGCGTGGTAATTAATTTGAAGAGTGGGGCGACGTTTAGCTTTCCCCCAGCATTAGCCCAAGGGTTAGCAGGTGCTTCTCCAGAGGATTTGGCTGAGGTTGAAGTGACGCCATCGGGGGATGGGTTGCATTGGGAGAAGCTGGATGCGGATTTTAGTGTTCCGGCGCTTTTGGCTGGTGTGTTTGGCACGGCGGCGTGGATGGCTCAGGTTAAGATGAAGGTGAGTTAGGGCGCGATCGCATTCTTGTCCTTTTCATGCATTCTGGTTGATATGAGTGTATTCTCCTAAAATAGTTAAGAGTTGACAAGTAAGCTCACCAGGCGTAAGAGAAAAATGGATAGCGTAGCACAAGAAAGCGACGTAATTGTTACTGATCAGGATACGGCTGAAGAAGATAGTGGCGATAGTGGTGGATTGTATCCCTATGACCCAACTAAAGCCGATATCGACATTAGAGAAGATCCTCAGACAGTTTTCGAGTTAATGAGAAAATATGACAATGGTAAGCTTATTATCGATCCGGATTTTCAGCGCAATCCTCGAGTTTGGAAGTTAGAGCAAAAAAGCAAATTTATTGAGTCTGTCATTCTCAATTTCCCCCTTCCGCCATGGTATGTAAATCAAACAGAAGAGGGCAAGTACATTGTCGTGGATGGTCTACAACGTACTACAACTTTACATGATTTTGTTAATAATGAATTTAAACTAAGTGGTTTAGAAGCTTTACCTAAATTAAATGGTTCTAATTTCACTGACTTAAAAGAATTACCAGGTGACTATCAAACAAGGATTGAAGACAAAAAGCTTAATTTATATATCATAAAACCCTCCGTTCCCGTTAAAGTTGTTTACGATATTTTCAATAGAATTAACACGGGCGGAACAAACCTTAGTCGTCAAGAAGTGAGAAACTGTATTTTTTCAGGGAAATCAACAAACCTGCTTAAAGATTTATCAGAACAAGGCTATTTCAAAAAAGCCATTGATAATGGGATTTCACCCGAAAGGATGAAAGATCGAGAAATTATTTTGCGCTATTTAGCTTTTAGAATTTTTGACTATGCAAAAGATTATCAAGGTGATTTGGGTGATTTTGTAGAAAAGGCAATGAAAAAGATAAATTTGATGTCAGATGAAGAAATAAAAGCTTTGAAAAAGGATTTTGAGCGAGTAATGAAGTTAACCTTTGATTTTTTTGGAGATAAAAATTTTCGTTTGCCTACAGGTGCAGGTCAGAGAAGGACAAAAATACATATTGCAATTTTTGAATCGGTATCTTATTTTTTCTCTATAAGTAATGATAAGTTTTTAGAAGAACACAAAGAGGCGATCAAAACTAATTTCAGTAAATTACTAGAAAATCAAGATTATCTCGATTCTATAAAATATGCCACGAGCGGTAAAGCCAAGGTTTCTACTAGGTTTAAGCTAGCCCAAGAAATTTTAGGAGATGTGTAAAAAATGCTCAAAAAGATAATTCTAAAAAACTTTAAATGCTTTAAGGAAGAAACAGAATTTCCTTTGGGGCAGTTAACTTTACTGACAGGGATTAATGGACGTGGTAAATCAACCATGCTCCAATCCTTACTCTTAATGAGACAATCCATCGAACACAATGATAATGCTGCCCAACTTGTATTAAATGGTAGTTGTGTACACTTAGGTAGTTTTCATGAAATTAGAAACAGTAACATATCAAGAGAAGAGTCCATTATATTTAGATACTTGTATGAAGATAATATAGAAGTATCTAACAGTAATAATTTTAAAATAGTTGGATCAGCTCAATATCATTTTACTGAAAATTATGAAGATGATATGGTCGCTCAAATAATTAAGATTGAGTTTGATAATGAGGTTATAGGATTTGATGGCAATAAACACAATAGTATGCCATATAAACATAATTCAGTTTATCAGAAAAACAATGAATTTAATCAAGATGTGCATCAAAATCGATTTGACTTCATATCTGGCACTCAAGAGGAAAAAAGGAATAGCTCTTGTTCATTGTTCAAACTATTACCTGTTTCAGGTATGATAAGTTTTGAAAATGCAAGAGGTGAAAATATTAAAATAGATTCCAAACTATATAAATCTTTGTATTTCGACAGGATTCATTATATATCAGCAGATCGTGTTGGTCCACAAGAATTTTATTTTAAATCCACTCTGACAAAATTTCCCAATGTAGGATCTAAAGGTGAATTTACCGCTAATTTATTACAAAAAAATAAAGATTATCTAGTTGACGATGAACTATGTTTAGGAGAAGACGCCAAAACCTTAGCCACTCAAACAGAAGAATGGCTGAATAACATTTTTGATGGAGCAAAGGTAGAAATTAAGAGTTCAGAAAGTAATATACTTGAACTGTTAATGAATTCAAGTCCATCAAAAGATCGTTTTAGACCTGCTAATATTGGCTTTGGATATCATTGTGTTTTACCGATTATTGTTTCAGCCTTAATTGCCCAACAAGGTGAAATATTAATTGTAGAAAACCCGGAAGCACATTTACATCCTAAAGCACAATCACGACTGGCTAAATTTTTAGCTAAAGTAAGTAGCTGTGGTGTACAAGTTTTTGTTGAATCCCACAGCGATCATATTTTGAATGCTTTGCGAATAGCGGTCCTAGATAAAATTTTGAATCATGAAGATTTGAAAATACTATATTTTCAGCAAAAGACTGAACTGCCAGTTGTAGAAATTCCTGTGCAGCCTGATGGTGGTATTGAGGAGTGGCCCGAAAGCTTTTTTGACCAAATGGATAAAGATTTTGAAAGGCTTTTTGGAATATAAAATGGAAATATTTATTAATGAAGTGTCTCTAGAAGGTCAGTATTTAACAGATGCCGAATTTAAGGATGCAGTAATAAGTTTTAAGTCTATTTTTGATTTACTCAATAAAAAAATAAAACAAAAGGTTATCTATAAAGAAGATAGTAATTTTTTTGTTAACTATGATGCTATTAGAGGCTCTAATTTCCAGCAAAGTTTAAATCAAATCAAAGATAAGACTCTGAAGCGAGCTTTTATAAATATCGTTTTTAATAAATCGAATCCAAAAGAATGGCGTAAAGAACAAGTCCATTCTCTCAATGATTATTTCGATTATTACTTTACACCTGAATCCTGTCGAGATGTCAAAAACACTTCATTAGCAGAAGTGGCTGAAAGGCAATTTCAAAACAGCCACATAACTTATTTAGTGATTAATTTCACCAAGTCTAGCTTTATAATTGCCCATCCCGACATTAATAAATGTTGTTTAATTTCTATAATCAAAAACAATGATGAAACTCAATCAATTGATTTAGATAGTCTTGACAATCAAGCAGCTCTTGAGAATTGGTTAGAGAAAAAACTAAAATTAAGCAAAATAGAATATGATGAATCTTCTACTGTTCCTCCTCAGGATGAGCAAACTATATTACGAGATACTAAAAGATTCAAAAGAACTGGAATTAGGTATGATAATAGAGTGGTTTATTGCGAAATCTCTACAGGTAAATATTGGTACGTCGATAATTTACACTACGGCAAAGCCGCTCATTTAGAAGTTTTCGACAAAACTGGGCAGCGACACCTTGGAGAAGCTGATTTACAAGGGGAAATTGATGAATCAAAATCTGACAGTGATAAGACTCTTAATATATCATAGTTATACATTTTTGGCTAAGAGTAACACAGACTACTGGACTGACACAGCTAAAATGGTGGCATAGATTTTACGATTAAATCGGGCGCACGTCGGTGCGCCCCTACAATTCTAATCCACCAACTTAGGTGAAATGCCACTGACTTTAGAGTTTGTAGTCAGCGCTTTAGCGCTTCTGGCACTAAAGTGCCTACTACGAACCCAGCTTAAGTCAGTGCCATTCAACTTAGGTGTGCCGAGCCACTACAATCTGTCGTATGGTTCTGGTTCAACATCGGTAATTTTATGTAAAACCTGTTGAAATTTGTCCCAACGTCCCTGTTTGGCTTTTTCTTCGATATAGTCTTTGGTTATCCAAGCCGATAAAGCAATAGTCACCAATTGTTCAACAGAAATATTTTCCCGCTTGGCTAAATTTAAGCCACATTAGTGGCTACTACAAACCAGTTTAGACATGAGCGGCTTCTATGGCTTGTTCAGCCGCGATCGCATGATTAATTTCTTCACGGTGGGCGTGGTAAAATACTAGGGCTTCATCAATTTGTTCTACATTCAAGTCATACTCAGCGGCTATCTGATTTGAGGATAAACCCCACTGTTGAGCCGCAATGACTATTGTTTGGACTCGTAGATTAGTCCCATGCAAAATCGGTATAAGCTGACCGCTAACACTGTTACGGTAAGTAAACTCTAAAATTGAAAATCTTGGTCACTTATTCCATTTAACGAAGTTCTACTAGGTGAATTCTTGCTTGTTTGATCAGGTTGTCGAAATAAACTACGAAATAAAGTGTGATACCTTTTATCTGTTTCAAGACCGTTAATATTTAAATCATAGTTACAAACACTTAATAATCTTTCATTGATAAAACTTCTCCGCGATTCAGATTCATATTCAAAATACACAACGGCTACTCTTATTCCCCATTTCATCAAAGCTCGTACTAACGGAACGAAATCTCCATCACCTGTTACCATGATTGCTACATCTATATGACCTTCTAACCCCACTTGGAGAGCGTCAACAGCCATAGCAACATCGACTCCTTTCTCTCCTTGGCTTTGAGACATAGGTACATATTTAGGTTCAATTCCCGCATGAATTAAATCTAAGTGACGATTTCTGTCTATTCGGCGTTGATGATCGTTAGATTGATTAGAACTATGTAATCCTTGATACCATCCAGAATAAACTACTCTGTAGTTAGCAAATCCTTGTTCTTTTTCTCTGATAAAATTTTCAATCAGATTATGAAACGGAAGATAGGATAACCACCCTATCTGTTTTTTGTAAAAATAATGTTGAGCATATACCCAAAAACTTCCATCATAAAACACCCCAATTCTACAGATGGATTGAGAATTCATTTCTAATTCTCCTTTTTTTTGTAAGTTAAATAAAAACCTTCTTTCAAGTTATATCATTTTTCTCTAGGTGATCATCTAGCATTTAACTTTTTTTATAGATAACACCTGGGGAAAGGGCGGGTTTACCAGCGTGAACTCCAAACGCCGCAACCCTTGTAGTCAAACCCGCCCCTACCATAACCTGTCACATTTCACGCCAATTGTTTCAGCCATTTTGAGTGAGGTTGTTTAACCGGATTTGATATGACACATTCAACCCGGGCGAGTTTACCAGCGTGAACTCCAAACGCCGCCACCGTTGTAGTCAAACCCGCCCCTACCATACCCTGTCACATTTCACGCCAATTAGTATCACAAATACTCCCATCTGGCATCCTCGCCCCCACCAAATTCACCTCACTCAAATCCGCTTTATCCAAATTTGCCCCCGTCAAATCTGCCTCCCTTAAATCTGCGCCACTCAAACTCGCGCCCACTAACTTCGCGCCCACTAACTCCGCCCCCCTTAAATCCGCATTCCCCAACTTCGCCCAACTCAAATCCGCCCC
>NZ_JAVKBY010000014.1:0-8888 GCF_040222985.1 Coleofasciculus sp. F4-SAH-05 | reverse complement strand
GACGAATGACGAATGACGAATGACGAATGACGAATGACGAATGACGAATGACGAATGACGAATGACGAATGACGAATGACGAATGACGAATGACGAATGACGAATGACGAATGACGAATGACGAATGACGAATGACAAATTAAAAATGACAAATGACGATTAAAACCAGTTTCCGGCGAGGATGAATGCTGCCCAATAGTAAGGATGTTGATGGGATGGATTATCGGGATTGTTTAGAAGTTTCCGTTGGGCGTTGGCTAGGGCTTCGGCTTTGGGAATGCCTTGATTTAATTGCTGGTAAAAGTCGTCCATTAATTGGGCGGTTGAGTTATCGCTGACGCGCCATAAACTGGCGACGGTACTACTGGCATTTGCTCTTAAGGCGACTCCGGCTAATCCTAGGGCGGCACGTTTATCACCTGATGCTGTTTGACAGGCGCTGAGGACTAATAATTGAATGGGTTCGCGGCGGGTTTGTTGTCTCTGTTGCAAGAGTTGACCAAATTTTTCTACGGGTATTTTTTTGTCCCAAGCGTAGATGACGGTTTTGGTTGCATCTGAACTAAATTCGCCGTGGGTGGCTAGATGAATCACGGAAAATGGATGGTTAATCAGTTGGTTGCGGAAGTTGGTTTGGGTAAATTGTTCATTTTCTAGTAGTTGGCTGGGGACAGTATTATGAATCTGATGCAGTTCGTTCCAGACACTGGATAAGGCGGGTAGTTTGGGTGGGTAACTCTCGGCTTTTTTGTTAATTCCGGCTAGTAGCCCTTGCCAATGGGTTGGGGATAAGGGGTTGAGGTTGGGTAATTGTGAGCCGAGGCTGATGGCAATGTTATAGGTTTCGACTAAGTAATGCTGACTATCGTGGAGAATGGCAATGGGGAGATTTTGCAGGGTGCTATCGAGAACAAAGACTAGGGTTCCTGTTTGGGGTAAGTCAGTCTGGGCTGATTTTAGTAGCCAGTTATAGAGTTTTTGGGCTGGGGGTAAAATTAGGCTGTCTACTGGATTTCGGGGGTCATCTAATTGTTGGCGTAAGTCGTAGAGGGTTTGGCTAAAGTCTTGGGCGGAAACTTGGGGGGTATACCGATAAACTTTTTCTGGAGATGATTCAGATTGGGGCAATTTAATCAGAACTTCGAGGCGGTTTTTCAGTAAAATGGGATAAATAATCGCAGCGGGTGGGTTTTGATTTTGGTCAATGGGGACTAAGTTGGTAAAACTACAGCGGAGAAAGTCTTCGAGTTCAGCTAGTTGTAGGGCTTCGCTGATACGTGTGGCTTGGCGGAGATGGTCAAGATTGGCGTCGGGTTGTAATAAGATTTCCAGGAATTGTTGATAAATGGGGCGCACATCGTCTAAAAAGGAAAATTGCACGCCGGGGTTGATGGCTAATAAATTACGCCGCACGGAATTGAGGACGTTGATTGAGGTGTTATAGGCGTGAATGGCGTTTTCTTTTTGCTGCTGTTGCCAATATATTCGTCCGGATTGCCATAACCATTTATAGGCTAAGTCTTCGGTGTTAAGGGATTGGGCTAAACCGAGGGCTTGATGGGTTAAGTCTTGGGCATCTGACCAGTTTTGGTTCTGTTCATAAATGTGAGCTAATGTCCCCAGGGCTTCAGATTCTGCCCGTTTGTTGTCCAGGGATTGGGCTTGATTTAATGCGGCTTGGGTATAATCAAGGGCATGACTAAAGTTTGGGTCATACTGGGGTAATTTCAGTAGAGTTTGGGCAAAGGATAGTTGGCTATATATGGCGATTTTACTGTCTTCTAAGTTGGCAAGGGGACTGTTGAGTAATGTCTGGACTTGGGATTGAATTTGAGAGGTAAATTCGGCTGGGTTTGCGGTTTTATCGGTTTTTGCTAGGGTTTGTAACCACTGCTGAAACTCGATTAATAAACGGAGGTGATGCAGTTGGGCTTCTAAGGGTAAGGTGGTGGAGTCGGTGTTGATGGTGGCGGCTTGCTGATAGGTGTTTAATGCCGCCCTTGCCCATTCTTTGGCATTGTCGCGATTCTGGGTGATATTACTTCTCTCCCATAAGTCTTTGTCTTGGCGATATATAGCGTATTGGGTTTTGCCTAAACTGAGTAATGTGGCACTTTGTTGGGATGGGGAGTCGATTTGTTTGGCTAGGTCTAAGGCTTGGTGTAAGATAGTTTGGGATTCTTGCCAGTGTCCAACTAGGCGGAGAACATTTCCTAAGTTGCGTAACCCGACAACGGTAAACGCGGGTTGAGATTGCTGTTTAAAGGTGTTAACGGCGGCGTCTAATTCGCCTGACTCAGATAAGTTGCAATGATTGTCTACCTGAAAGGCTTGTAGGGAAATCTGACAGGCGCGACGATAGAATCCTAAGGCTTCCATGGCTTGGGCTTGGTTGAATAGGCTACCTGTTACTCCGATGTCATCATTGAGTTGTTGATAGGTTTGCGTTGCTTGCTTCCAGGTGGCTAATGCAGATTCCGCCCGCCCTAAGGCTAATTCTAGACGACCTCGGTGATTCAGGGCTTGAGCATAGAGGCGCGATCGCTCTGTTGATTCTGCTACGGTATCTAATAGACTCAGACTGGCTGTGATTGCGGTGTCGGCGTCTGTCCAGTGGTGCAGTTTCTGATAGGCTAAGGAGAGATAACTCAACGCCTGGGCTTGATGTAGGGTATCCCCTTGGGTTTCATAGCGTTGGGCGGCTTGTCGCCAGAGGTGAATGGCTTGTTGATACTCTTTGGCGGCGTAATAGGTTCTCCCTTGGGTTATAGATTGTGCGGCGGATTGGATGGGGGGGGTAATTGGGGCAATTTGGGATAAGACAGGGGGGATACTGATGAATAGGAATAATCCGAGAATAAATACAATTAGTAGATGGCGATTGTTATTTGTCATTCGTCATTTGTCCTTTGTTATTCGTTGTTTGGGAAGCCGTAGGGTGGGTTTCGACTTCGCAAGAGCCCACCGACATACCAGTCAGTGACATTTAGGTTAAGTCTTGAATCTCGGTAATACTTAATCCAGTTTTTTGACTGATTGTTTCAATGTCTAAAACGTCGAGAAGTTGGCGGGCAATGGCAATCGCTTTTTCCTGCATACCTTCCTCTTTTCCGTCTAGTTTGGCTTTACGAATCGCATTCTGACTATCTTGAATAAAAATCTCTCGCTTTTCTAGGGCTTCTAACTCTCGCTTGGTTAGCTTACTCTGTCTGGCAATTGTAAATGCCTGTTTCATGGCGGGAATCGTTGCCATTGGCGGCGGCACGTCTTTTAAGGTGTTGGCGAATTTGAGGAAGTAGAGCCATTTATCGGTTAAGGTTTCTGATTCCTCCAAGGTTTTATTGAATTTGGGTAATTCGACAAAGACTAATTCAATATCATCGGTATAATCCGTTAACTCTTCCTTTTCCTTAAGGCAATAGCGAGAGATGACTTTGGCGCTGTTGGAGAACATCTCAAAGTCGGTAATGGTTAAGGCAATCACCGGATTCAATAAGTTGTAATCTTCCCCGACTCCCAATTGAATAGAAAAGGCTTTGGCGGCATTATACAGGACTCGTTTCTCAAAGCCTAAAACGTTGAGTACCTGCATTTCAATGATGACGGTTTTGTTTCCAGTGATGACGGCTTTAACATCTAAATAGGAATCCTTAATTCCCTGGATGCGAGGGGATTGATAAGGGTCAAGTATTTCTAGGTCTTGAATTGTCTCCTGTTCCTGATAAAGAATGGCATTCAGGAAACTAATCAAAATTTCCTTACTTTTCTTGGAGCCAAAAATTTTCTTAAAGGCAAAATCAGTTTTCGGATTAATAAACGTCATCAGTCAGCCACCTCCTATTTATTTCAGAACTATCAACCCCTCACCTCCCCACATTCCCATTCCTCTGCGCCCTCTGCGTAAACCTCTGCGTTCCTCTGCGTTAAAAAATATATAGCGTTGCTCATAAGATGAGGTACATCAGGGCGCAAGCCTTCATCCGTGTCAACTTAAGCTCAACCCCTCACCCCCAGCCCCTCTCCCACGCCGGGGAGAGGGGAGCAAGATATACCGTAGGGTGGGCATTGCCCACCAGCAAATCAGTCAGTGGCATTTCCCCTATATTTGGCTGTCCCTCACGTACTTGGAAACTGCTATAACCTCGCGCCTCACCAACTCAATCTCATCACTAATTATTATCCCCCATTCATTACTCAAAAGCACTCTGACAATGTATCGGATTTTGCCAACCAGTATTAGGGGTAACATTGGGCGCTTCGGCGGTGAGAACAATTGTTCCATCGGGTAACCTTATCCAGCCTTGGGCTTCAATTATTGTCCTTGAACTCCTCTGGCTTACGGGTTCAATTTTTGCCGGAGAGTTATCACTACTGGGAGTCAATGGACGCAAATCTTCCCACACGTTATCTGTTCCCGTTACTTGGGAAATTGTGGGCGGAACTCCGCCGCGTCCACTGATGATAAAATGGCTGGGAGTTTGGTCAGAACGCCCTTGACAGAAATTGACAAATTCTGGGGGAGAAGCTGGGGGAGGTAATTGCAGTAATCCGGTATTGGGGTCAATTTCTAAGGTGTTGAGTTCCACGACTCCTTGTTCACCAAATTCTGAACTGGCGGTAATGTCAGAAAGGGGCGTCAGGCGAGGGCGAAATTCGAGTCCATAAATTTTGTTGGCGGTGATATCAACTCTCCCTCCATCACCAAAGAAGGCATTAGCGGTAATATCGCTATTTTCCCAAGGAAGCCCGACAATAAAGGGAGAATTAATCCGGATATTGCCTCCATTTCCTCCGGCTTGAGCAGTTCCGGCGGTGGTGGAAATTGAACTGTTATGGCGTAGGAGTAGTATATCGTTGACGTTGAGGGTAATATTACCACCCTCGGTTGCTTCAGTTTCAGCGATAATAGTTCCCTGCTGATCTAATATTATTTTGTTTGCTGTGATTCCTATATTCCCAGCATCCCCTGTGGCTTGACTAATCGGTGGAATCTCAAGATTAGATAAAATATCTAACAGAACGGCGGGAATTGCCGGAACTCTTACTTGTGTCGCCCCCCCAGCCGCTACGGTAACTCTGGCTTGTTCCTGTACAATTAAATCTTGTGTGTTAATTGTCAAGTTTCCGGCTTGACCAGTCCCAAAGGTTTGAGCATACAAACCACTAGATAAACCTCTATTGGAACGTCCCCGGAGTTCAACAGAAGAAGCGTTCACGATTAAGTTTCCTCCTTGACTTCCCTGACTATCTTTACCAAAGGTAGACGCTGAAGCTATCGCGCCATCCTGCACAATCAAGTTCGTGGTGTTAATGGTTAAATCTCCAGCATTACCAATGTTACTGGTATCAGTAAATAAACCAGTAGGAATTTCATCACCGTTGTTCAAGATACCTGTGCCACTGAGTTGCACTGTTGAGGCATTTACTGTTAAATCTCCTCCCTCACCAGTTGTGGTTGTGGAAGCGGTTACGATTGCCCCATCTTGCACAATTAACTGATTGGTATTAATAGTTAAATTTCCGGCATCTCCTGGCTTAAACAGTCCATTGGTCAGGGCATTAGTCGTCAGGGCGCTGGGAAATGTTCCATCACTACCGATTAATTGAACAGACTCCGTAGCCTCGACGATTATATTTCCTCCTTTACCTTGACCCGAGGTTAAAGCTGATACTCTAGCACCACCCTGAAGGCTTAAACGGTCAGTTTCAATCCTTAATTCTCCAGCATTTCCTATATCGTAAGCTTCCGTTAATATTCTCGCTCTTCCTTGAAGATTTAACTCTGGAGTTTCTACGAAAACATTTCCTGGTTCACCACTCCCATCAGAGGTAGCAAACAAACCTGTTGAATTTCCCTCCGGTAATGAATCAGTCAGGTTAACTGACTCAGAAGCCTTTACCGTGATATTTCCTCCCTGATTGTTACCAACTACTCTAGAAAGTAATCGGGCACTATCAGCGAGAGAAACTGATTGTGCTGTAACGTCAATATTACCACTATTACCCGTTCCTTCATTATTCGTGGAATCGATAATCACTCCCGTGGCATTGACTGCACTATCACTATGAATACTAATCTCGCCACCATTGGAGGTAATTCCTCCAATCAGATTAATATCACTGGTTGCGTCTAAGATAACTCGTCCTCCTAAAGTTTCAATATTAACTGTGGTGATACTGGCATCTGACGGTTTTACAGAAGTCGTGAAAGAGGGTAAAGTTGAGCTATTATCCGGTGGTGTGACTGGGGGCGTTGAGGAAACTTCCGCAACTACCTCGATATCATCTATCCCCCAGTTTTCATTTTCAAGCACTTCTCCGGGTGGTAATTTAGAAAAATCGATTTGTAGAGAGTTTGATGTGTGTTCAAGAGAAAACTCTATCGTGTAGATTGAGTCACCGAAGGTTAAATCAGGGATAGTTGAAGACGTATATCCCAATTCGTCTATGTGATCAGCCGATTGATGGGACGGATGTTCTCCTTGAAGATAATCATCAGGAAATGACTGTTTACTGTTGACATTACTAAACGTTGCATTTACCCACACATTATCATCAATCCTTAACTGCCAAACATCTGGTCCACTAATCGCTGAGGTGTCATTACCATCCCATGAGCCAATAATAAATAGATCAAAAGAGCCTGTCACATTGGCAGGTGAGGGAAGATCATTAAGTGTTAAGCTTACCGTTTCTTGACCAAAGGGTCCCAGGAAAGTTGTATCGATTGTGCCTTCGTCGGGTGTTTGGTCTGTTTTGGTATTAGACCATTCTGAACCAACTGCTCCTTCAAAATCATTCTCATACTCGAATGTGGAGTTGGTTGGTGGTGGCTGTGGTGGCTGTGGTAAATTTGGCGGAGTTACCGGATACTTTAGATTATCGACTCCCGATCGCATAATCAAGGCTGGCTCACTTGTCAATATAGCAATATCTGAGTCAGTGGGGTCATTCGTATCATTTAAAGATATATCAGCTTGAGTAATTGTGATATTTCCTGTCTTGATGCTTCCGGTGGCTTCGATTAACAGTGAAGCGCCTGTATAATCCCCAATAATCACATCTCCATCTACACTAATAATCGGGTCATAGTAACTGACAAAATCACCCGGTTTCCCCGCTAAATTCAGAATTGCAAACTGACCCCCACTGGCAAAATGAGCATCCCCTGAAATTGTCCCATCACTAACTAAACTCAAAGCCCCACCACTCTGAAACGGCGTTCCTGGATGATTCAACGCTAAAATATCAATGCCTTGATTTCCTTGAATATAAAGATTTCCCCCTGCATGAGCAATAAACGGAGTTTGTACACTATCTCGCACCCGTACCGTATCCCCCGCCAACAGGATTAAATCTCCGGCGGTAACTAACTGACTTTCTTCTAAAATTAAATGATTATTCGCGAATAAAATAGCCGACTGCGCCAATCCATCCCGCACTATTGCATCTCCCGTTAAGGCGACTATCTCTAAATGTCCGGCGGGGGCGGCTAATTGTCCGGTACTGCTAATTGTTCCGCCAACTAAGGTTAAATCTTCCCCAACTTCTAGATTGCCAGAATTGGTAATCGCGGCTGGATTCTGATTTCCATATTGCAACCCTAAAGGGACATTAATAGTGAGTAATGGCGGTGCTTCTGGATTAGTCGCACTGAAGATAGTGCCGTTCTCAAATACCACCCCATTGGCTGTACTCCCGATAAAGGAACCCCGAATGTCTAATTGAGCATTTTCGCCAAAGAGAATTCCATTGGGATTGATGAAGATTAAATCGGCTGCACCGTTGACGCCTAATGTCCCCAAAATGTCAGAGGGATCAGTTCCCGTCACCCGACTAAAAATGGCTTCAATTCCGTCAGGGTTGGCAAAATAAACCCGTTGTCCCTCATTAATATTAAATTCTAAAAAGCTATGAAATAATGCCGAACCTCGGAGGGCGCCATCCTGAATTAAATCCGCTGTTATCCCATCGATAACTACTCCATCAGGTAGGATTGAGGAACCTTCAGCGCCTAATGTGGAATCGGGTGTAATCTGGGCGAGGACAGGGTTACAGGGGATGAAGAGGAATAGTGCGATCGCGCTTCCCTGTATCAGACGTTGTAAGCTTTGATTTATGGTCATCATAGCACCCTCTAGATGTGAGATTTAGGTGATTCCTAACCTGATATTTATTTTATTATGTCCTGTGTCCTGTTTGTAGGGGCGAGTCGCTGCACTATCATTAAGGGGAAATCCATTAATTTTATCGACTCGCCCTCCTCGTTGGTTCACCTGTTGCAATGGATAACTCGGTGGGTTACGGCGGATATTTTATTAAAGGGTTTGTTTCTTGGATTGATTACCGCAAGAGCCCCCATACTGGCTATCTTTCAGGGGAAAGGTATTAATTGTGTGGGCGCAAACCTTGCGCCCCTACGCCCCCGCTATCTTTCAGGGAAAAATCTATTAATTTTATCGACTCGCCCTCATCGTTGGTTCACCCGTTGCAAAGGATAACTCGGTGGGTTACGGCGGATATTTTATTAAAGGGTTTGTTTCTTGGATTGATTACCGCCTAACCCACCCTACGGATTCCGGTTAATCTGGGTCTATAGGACGGCACATTTTCCCATTGTATTAATCTACCAAAACTATCCCCAAAAATCAACCCCTAATCCTATTTTTTTCGCCGCGATTACTCCTGTGATGTGCAAACAAAACCGGAACCTCGGTAGGATTGAGGAATATTCATAACTTCATGTCGAATCGGGCAAAATCTGGGTAAGTCTAGGGTGACAAGGGATGGTGAGGGTGTTTGCGATCGCGTCCCCATATTTTATATGTTGTAATCTTGTCATTCTGTAATCCTGTAGGGGCGAGTCGCTGCACTATTTTTCAGGGGAA
>NZ_JAVKBY010000267.1:0-85140 GCF_040222985.1 Coleofasciculus sp. F4-SAH-05 | reverse complement strand
TGCTGGGCTTTACTCCTACTACCAGTTCTATGATTGATAAAATTTTGGCTGTAGCTCTTGATTTAATCAATCCTAAACATTTAAGAAATTGGTTTGCTCATTGTTGTTACTGTACCTCATAGCAGCGCGAAGCGCTGTAACTTAAATTTTTCCCCTTTGCCCAAGCTTGCGCCTCTTGCAACGCCTTACCCTGCAACAGAAAGTCATCCTCATACCCAGAGACTACCCACCTTCTAAACGTCTCGGCGTAGGGGCGTAGATTCTTTAATTCTTGGTCAATCCAATTTTGATTAAAGACTTCCCGATAAATGGGATTGTAAGCCTTTAAACTTCCTCCCTGCTTCACCACCAACCCCGCCAGCTTTAATCGGGCTTCATCATCACTATTCGTGGCGGTGACTTCCCCATCTTGCCAAATTTGCCGATATAGTTCCAGTAAATACCCTGCCCGTTGTTCATTGCTTAAAACGCGATCGCGGATTGTCCGGAGATGTTCTGGTTCATCCTGAGCTTCCCAGTTTTCCAGTATACGCGATCGCACTAACCCTGCGATTAATTCTGCCTCACTCCCAGATGCAATCGTAAAGGGAGACGTAATCACCAACTGACATAATTTTTGCGTCAGAAAGGGTTGTCCCCCTGTCCAGTTTATAATCTCCCTGAGAACCGTTTGCGGATTCTCCGCCTTTCCCGCCAATCCCGGCGCTAAGGGTGACACTTCCGATAAGCCAAACCCCCGCAATTCAATCGCCCTACCAATATTAAACGGCGTGCGGGTTTTATCCTGAATTAAATCCGAAGGTGTCGCCACCCCCAACAAGGCAAATGTCAGGCGTTGATACTCTGAATTATCTGCCCGTTCGTTAAAACAAGTGCGAATCAGGGCAAAAAAATCGTCTTTTAGGTCTAACTTGAGAATACTATCGATTTCATCAATAAAAATAACAATCGATTGGGAAATCTCGGCTAACAATACCGTCTCGATAAACTCACCCAAACGCTGTGTCGGGGACAATCCCTCCCGTTCATTCCACCATTTGATCACCTTAACCTTAATTCCCAAACTCCGTGCCAGTCGGCGAATTAAACCCAGATACCATTCCGAGGGGGCAATATTGTGACTCCCAATGGCGGTAATATCAATCACACCACAAGCAACTCCCTCCCCTTGCAATCGCCGCATGGTTTGCACCCGCAAGCTAGATTTACCCATTTGGCGGGAATTGAGAACATAGCAGAATTCACCTGCTTTTAAGACTTCATAAAAATCCTGATCTGCTTGACGTACAACGTAGGTGGGATCATCTTGTTTTAGACTCCCGCCGACTTGATAGCTGTAGTCTGGATGGGATGCGGTACTCATCCTCAAATCCCCCGAAACGGTGTGTATCTGGTAATCCCGTAGGGTGTCGTTAGCGTAGCGTAACGCACCGCCTTTTATTATCTCCCCCAATTGGTGCGTTACGGCGCTAACTCATTTAATCCTCACAATTTACACTAAATAAGCGCCTAACGCACCCTACATTTATATTCATATAGATTTTTCGTAGGGTGCTATCTTCGTACCGTAACGCACCGTCTTTTATTCTATTCCCAAATTGGTGCGTTACGGCGCTAACTCATTTAATCCTCACGATTGATACTAAATCAGCGCCTAACGCACCCTACGTTGATGATGAAACACCTGGGTTCTCCTTCTCCCATCAAGGGAGAAGGGGTTAGGGGATGAGGGTGAAGTCCGAAGGATTTAATCTCCTAAATTATCGCGGAAATAATTACGATACAAATCGCACCTCGGAATCGCCTCATTCCCCTGTAACTGTACTAACCCCATACTGTCTAATTTAAACGCTAACTCGGCATCTAATTCCACGGACTTATTTTTAACCACTACCTGACGAAACGCTTCCTTTAACTTGGGATATTCCTTCAAATTCCACCAATGACGCCGCAAATGATCGCTATAAATTCCCGCCTCTGTTGCCGCTGTTTCTGCTAACTCTCCTAACGTCACATCCTGACGCCGCAAATGATACAACGCCTTTTGCACTAAATAGGGATGTCCCCCGACTAACTGCGTTAATTCCTCAACCTGACTGGTTGTCCAATTCAGTCCATAACGTCCGGCTAAATCTAACACCTGCTCGGTACTAAACTCCGACAACTCTACATTTTTACCCACATTAAATGGCGATTGATTAATATCCAATGGCACATACACCTCCGTTGAATGTACCACGACTAACCGCAACTTTTCCCATAATTCGCTACTAAAATCCCCATAACGCGCCCCTTCATACCAAGAGCGCAATAAGGCAAAAAAGTCATCGGCAATTGCTCGATGGGGAAACACCCGGTCAACTTCATCCAACCCCAAAACCAAGGGCTGGTCAATTTCTTCTAATAAACATTCCTCAAAATAGGCTGTACATTTATCCTTACTTCCATACATACTCCAATATTCATCTAACTGATTTAACCGCTTTAAGCGTCGCCCTACCTGTTCACAAAACCAGCGTAAAAATTGGTCTAAATTACCTAAAAGCTGACTATCTGCCCGTTGTAAACTCAAGGGAATAGCATGATACCCTTGTTCTTTGGCATGATGGAGAATTCGCGCCATTAACGAGGTTTTTCCCATCTGTCGGGGCGCTTTAATCCGAATCAAGCTACCCGGTTGTAAAATTTCTTGATAACAATCGGTTTCTATCGGCAAACGCTCTACATATAACCCGGATTTGAGTGAAACCGCCCCTCCCGGTTCCCGTTGTAATTCCGGTTCCGCTACAGGTAACGGGGGAAAATCGGGACTGGCTATTGCAGGTGCAGCAGGTTCTGGAGTCTCCGCCAGGGGAACCACCCAAGGTTCTCCCCCTTGGGATATCAGCGCCAATAGTTCCTGTACAATCACTGGTGTATCGTCAGGAGAATGCCATTCCCGTTGCTGAATCCGCTGTAAATACCCGCGCAGGTCATAATTTAACGGGGAATCCAGGGGAAAGTTGACCCGAATCGGCAGAATTACAGGTTTCTTTTCTTCCCGTCTATCCCGCAATTCCCTGGCTCGTCGCACCTCCTCTGTGACCATTTCACTGGTTGCCGATTGGGAGGATAATAAAAGGAGAAAATAATCACATTGTTCTAATTCCTGGTCAATCCGTTCCGCCCAATTTTCCCCTAAACGAATACTCGCCCCCGCCATAAACGGTTCATGTCCAGCAGCTTTCAGGGCTTCATAGAATTGCTGTGCCACACTTAAATCGGGATCACGGCTGCGGTAACTGATAAAGACTTTGGCAGTTTTGGGAGAAGGGGAAGCAGGGGGATGAGAAGGTGTTGGGGTCAATAACTCCTGGAGGGTTGACCATTTTTCGCCTATTGTAGTTAGTGGTAATGCTAGCGCCCCTTGGCTATGGTCAAATGCGGCAATTAAGCCAATCACCGCCTGAGTTTGGGCATCAAAGACAGGCGAACCACTATATCCTCCCTGCACCCGTTGAGCATCTGCCATTACCCGCAGCCGCAGCATGGGTAAATTGCCAAAATTGGCTTGGGGATTGATATCGGTAATCGCCCCATCAATCGAAGCGCCTTCTGGAAAATCTGGACGTCCATAACCAATACTTAAGAAGCGGTGCATGGGTGTGACGGAGAGGGATAAAGGAACTCCCTCGCCCTGATATCCAGTTATCTGCAAGACGGCAAAATCATCCTGGCGACTATTCCCCAGATACACCAAAGATACCGATTTTCCTTGCACTCGTAACTGTTCCCAGCCGCCAGCCGCTTCCACTACATGAGCGCACGTAAACAAATACCCGTGAGACGAGACAAAAAACCCTGTCCCTCGGATAATACCATCCTCAGCCGCCGCGATCGCAACTGTCGCCCGTTTTACCTGTTGCCAACTCATCAGGCTTGATTACCGTTTCTGTTGATCCATCTTCCAACTCACTTTAACCTTAAGCGTTGCCGTTCCCGACGATTCCACCAGATAAACATTGCCTTTAGCGGTAAAATTAATCCCAAATTCCACTTCCGCATCTGTGGCTTGGGTTTCTCTGTGTAATTGTTGAAAGGCTTTGGTCAAAGGGCGACAACCGCGTACAATTAACGCCTGAATCACATTAAAGCTGCGATCCAGTTTCTTAATCGGGGGTTCTCCAGGCGTTGCTACCTGACCGACGGCGGATTCTGGCACGTCCACTGCTACCAGAATTGTACCGCCATCGTCTGTATCCAGTTCCAAAAGTTGCTGCGCCATAATTAAACGTCTAACTTCAAACGTCTTTTCTAATCCCATGACCAATGATAAAGGAATCAGCCACTCCCTTTCACCTCGCTACAATAGAAGACTGGAGCGTAATGCTTCTTATACGTTAGGGGGAAGAGGACGATGGGTTTGCCAGTAGTTGCTGTAATCGGACGCCCGAATGTGGGCAAATCAACGCTTGTCAATCGGTTAGCCGGGGTGATGGATGCAATTGTCCATGATCAACCGGGAGTTACCCGCGATCGCACGTATCGACCCGCGTTCTGGCAAGACCGAGATTACTCGATTGTAGACACTGGGGGTTTGGTTTTTGATGATGATACCGAATTTCTGCCCCTGATTCGAGAACAGGCAATGGCAGCCCTCAGCGAAGCCAGCGCCGCTATATTAGTGGTCGATGGTCAAATGGGTCCCACCGCCGCCGATTATGCGATCGCAGATTGGCTACGCCAGCACCCTGTCCCGGTTGTTCTGGCTGTAAACAAGTGCGAATCCCCCCAACAAGGACTGATCCAAGCGGCTGAGTTTTGGGAACTCGGTTTAGGTGAACCCTTCCCTGTCTCTGGGATTCACGGTGCAGGAACAGGGGAACTCCTGGATCAACTGATTACCCATTTGCCCACGGTGGGAATGCTTCCCGACACCTCAGAAATCAACGTGGCGATTGTCGGACGTCCGAATGTAGGTAAATCTAGTCTATTAAATGCCCTGACAGGAGAAAAACGTGCGATCGTCAGTTCCATTTCTGGTACTACCCGCGATGCCATTGATATGATTGTCGAACGCCCCGGAAACCCAGAAACCGAGACTGAATCTCAACTCTATCGTCTTATTGATACCGCAGGCATTCGCAGGAAGAAAAATGTCGAATATGGACCGGAATTTTTTGGCATTAATCGAGCCTTCAAAGCTATTCGCCGTGCTGATGTGGTTCTCTTCGTGGTTGATGCCCTAGATGGTGTTACCGAACAAGACCAAAAACTTGCTGGACGCATTGCTGAAGACGGACGGGCGGCGGTTATCTTGGTCAACAAATGGGATGCAATTGAAAAAGATACCTATACGATCTATGAATACGAAAAACTGCTGAAAAATCGCCTCTATTTTATTGAATGGGCACCGATGATTTTTGTCAGCGCCTTAACCGGAAAACGAGTAGACAAAATTCTCGATTTAGTCGATACTGTTGCCGCAGAACACCAGCGCCGCGTCAGTACGTCTGTGATTAATGAAGTGCTTGCAGAAGCCATTAACTGGCATTCCCCGCCCACCAACCGCCAAGGACGCCAAGGCAAAATTTACTACGGCACCCAGGTTAAAACTAAACCCCCAACGATTGTCCTGTTTGTCAATGATCCGAAACGATTTAATGAAAACTATCGCCGCTATATTGAGCGTCAATTTCGCCAACAACTGGGTTTTACCGGGACACCCTTGCGTCTATTATGGCGTGGGAAGAAAGTCCGCGATGTTGAAAGCAGCAATGCTAATCGAGCAGTTCGGGTTTAATTGGTCCTTGGTCTTATGTCTTATGTCTTATGTCCTTTGTCAATGGTCAAAACAATAGTGAGATGGGATACATTGATTCTTGACAACCTTCGAGGGCATATTTTTGCCTATTCCCCATTCCCTTTTGCCGAATAACGAATGACGAATGACGAATAACGAATGACGAATGACGAATGACGAATGACAAACCATGGACTTACTGCGATCGCTCCCGTTAGGGCTATACCTGGAACAACCTGTAACTTGGCTCCATTACCTGGATTCTCGGGTAAAACTTATCTGGTTAATGAGCTTTTTGGCAGTACCTTTATTAGCCAATCCCTATTGCCGTTTGGCAGTTGTTGTGGTATTGATTTTGTTCACCCTGTCAGCCCGTATCCCGTTACGGGTTTGGCGTCAGCAAATGGGTTGGCTGCTGATGCTAGCGGTATTTGTCTTTATTCTCACCGCGATCGCGCCCGATGGATTGGCGGTTGATCATCAGTCTCGGCTTCCTCAGGGGGACATTCTCGTGGTTGAATCTGCTGAAACCTCAGCACAGGAATCGCCTCAACCTAGACCCTGGTATAATCCCTTTGGTATCGGACGGGAATCGGTTCCAGAGGCTTCTGAGAGTGAAACAGTTATCCTGACCAATTTACCCCAACCGACGGACTACAGATATATTCTCCTGGAAGCGGGTCCAGTTACGATTACCCGTCGCTCATTGGATCTAGCGGTTCGGGTCAGTACCGTAATTTTTACACTAATTTATAGCACCAATCTTTACTTGCTCACCACCGCCCCAGAAGAAATTACCGCCGGGTTAGAAAGTCTAATGCTTCCCTTACGGCGTCTGAATATTCCAGTTACAGAAATTGCTCTAACATTAACCTTATCCTTGCGTTTTATTCCCTTAGTTTTGGAGGAAGTGCAAAATTTAGTCCGTTCAATTCGGACTCGTGCGATTAACTGGAAAAAGCTAGGGGTTCGCCGCAGCGCCCAAGTTTGGATCATGGTGACTGAACGGTTATTGGAAAATCTACTCATGCGAGCCGATCAAATTGCCAAAGCCATGACAGTGCGTGGTTTTACCAGTCCCAACCAGCATCGAGTCCAATGGCATCAACTGCGTTTACACTGGGGAGACTGGATCGCGATCGCGACTTTAGCTCCGTTTTGGGTAGCGCGGCTGATTTGGGGAGGAATGGGATGATGGAGATACGGTAAAAAGAATGATAACTGAAATCACATATTTGTAGGGGCGGGTTTAGCCACTCAATCTGCTTATTACTGATAACGGAACAACAAAACCCGCCCTTACTTACGATAAAAAATAGATTGTTGAGTCGCTCGATTCTCTATTCATCTGTGGAATTCTGACAACGAGAATTGTGTGGATAAGACTCACAGAATCCATCTAGATCTGTTGAATAAGTATCGGAATTATCGACTGTTGTTTCTTGAGGTTCCGGTCTCTCTTCGGCAGGAATTTCCGCGAAAATTCCCGTTAATCGTTCCAAATTGCTTCTTAACGTCAGTCCCAATTCCCGTTCGGTTACCAAGGTCAAAACCTGTGTCGTTGCGGGATCAGATTCTCCGGTGAAACCTACCTCAATTTGGGCAATCTTATCCGGTTTGGTGAAAACGGCACCCAGAACGCCGAACAGCAACGTATTACCAATAAGCCGACCCACGTTAGCTTTTTTGCCTTCTTGATAGGTTAGGGTATCAACATTACTTGCCGCAACAGTAATTTCCTGGGTTGGTCTTTGATCATCCAAAACCGCGAGGCGATCGCCTTGTTCAATATAAGCGGTGATGATTCCCTCAGTGAGGGAGATTTTGCATTTACCGGATAGATCAGTTTCACCAGAGGTTAAAGCGCACAGTCCCTCATGACCCGAACGCTGTTTGAGCGAGACGGGGGGTTCGTAGCCTTCACAGCGCGAATTTAAGGGGAATTTCGTGCATAAGGTGTAAATGTCAACTTCCGGGTTAGCTTGTGCGGGATTTGAGGCGGCGAGAAAAAAACTGGTTAAGGAGGTAGTCGCTAGGACTGTGGTTGTGGTTCCGGTGAGAATCAGACGATTCAGTTTAGGGTAGAAGCTGGAAGTCATCGTTCATATCCAAATTATGCCGTCGCTGGAACGTATATCTCGGTAGTGTCAGCTTATGCAGGTTGAATTCCCTGTTCCCTGTTCCCTGTTCCCTAACAAATGACCAATGACCAATAACCAATAACAAGCGGTAGGATGATAAATCTACAGTTCTTAGTCTTAATCACTCTGCCATTGTTGCCAGTTTATTGCTGATGACGGGAGTGAAACGCTGAAACTGAGAACTGTTGTTGTGTGTGTGAGGTTGGAAAACCCCTTCGTTCATGCTGTCTCTATTCGCCAATTTCTCGCTGGCTCAAGTTGTTATCCCTGTCCCCCCGACAACCCCAACTCCTCCTCCCGCCCAGGAATTGGTGGTGCAACCTCAACAAATACGACCGTTACCCGGACAACTGGATCAGATACCTGTCTTTAATAGCAATAGTCCCGAAGTGATCCAAACCGAGGGGATTTTACTGTCAACCTTCCCCCCTTATGGAAAAGCAAGTCCTGGCGCTCATTTAAATTTTCCGCTTTCTGGACGCTTTGATATCTTTGCTCATCATATCGCCCGCTCCAATACGCCAGAGGAATGGCGACCCATGTACCAAGGGGTTCTGGTTCACAATGCGGGGAGTCAACCTGTAACCTTAGATATTTTGCAAGCGGTGAGTTATGTAACCAATCCGGATGCTCCGTTTATCGACTTACCGCCCTATATGGATAATCCCTTTGGTTTGGTCTACTCTGGTCCCGGTTCACGAGTAGCCACCGATATCCTGCGTGGTGTGCATCAATCCTCGTTTCCGTCTCAAGTTGTTATTCCGCCGCGACAGAGCGAAATGGTATTGAATTTACCCATTGCGTTAGGCAATTCCCGGTCTACGTTGATGCGTCTGCGAACCAATCGACCGATTTATATGGCAAGTTTAGCCATGTATGCACCCCTGAACTCCGATCGCAAAGTGAATCGAGAATCTTCGGGGACACCTGGACTTCCCTATCGTCCGCCTACTCTTGACGAATGGCAGTATTTGTTATTTAAAGGCAATTTAGCCGGACCACGCGATCGCATCCCGACATCCCCCAACCAAACAGACGGTAAGATTGTCTATGGTCGGGTCGCAGGTGTGGCGGTTGGTTCTCAATGGCGTACTGAGGTTGTCGATCGTCCAGGTGCGTCAGATCTGACGATTCCTCAACCGGGTCAAGCGTTTTCCTATCCCCTCAGTACTGTTCCGTTTATCACCTTAGGGACTGATCAAATGCAGAGTGCGCCCCTCAAAGTCCGTTACCCCGATACCGCTCATCGCGCCCATGGAAATTATGGGGTGCGGTATCACCTGACTTTGCCTTTAGTCAACCGCACAGATGCTTCCAAAACCGTAACCTTAGCGATTCAAACCCCACTTAAACCCGATGAAGAAGAAGAAACTGACGAATTGCACTTTTTGAATCCTCCCGATTCCCAGGTCTTCTTTCGGGGTACTGTACAACTACGTTATACCGATGACCGGGGATTAGCCCGCATCCGTTCAGTTCATCTGGTACAACACCGGGGTCAAGCTGGAGAACCCTTGTTAACCCTAAAAATGCCTCCAGGCGATCGCCGTTTTGTCGAAGTTGACTTTATCTATCCGGCGGATGCAACACCACCCCAGGTTTTAACGATTCGGACTCTGCGATCGCCTTAAGAAGGCTGGGGGAGCAGGGGGAGCAGGGAAAGCAATGTAGAGACGTAGCATGCTACGTCTGGGAGCTGGGGAAGTTGTAGGGGCGGGTTTTACCATTAACATTGGGTTGTCACCTTGATATCACTAAACCCGCCCGGATAGAGTGCAATAATTCTTCGATAAATAGCAAATAACGTAGCTTCCTTCTTGCTCGCACGAGTATGACAAATGACAATCTAAATTATTCCCACCTCCTTAATTTAGCCATCTGGAAACTGCCAACAGGGAATCCGTTCAATATCGTGGCTACCGCAGTGATTACAGGCACTATTTAACGATGAGTCTACCCATTCATCATCGCAATAACGACAATGACAAAAAATATTGTTATGATTGGCGATTTCGATTTTCTGACGCCATTGGTTCAACAGAGTATTATCTTTTTCGTTTTCGTTGCCAATTTTTGACATAGTATTATTCAAATTAAGTAGTTGGATAAAATCAAACGTGACGGTTGAGATTAGTGAATAGGGAACAGTACGAATTTGACGTGGGTTAACATTTCTTAAACTGTTCGGCATTTAAACCTGAATGTCAACACCTGCACAACCGTTGTCATGTAAGCATCTTGCTCGCTACCCATTCCCAGTTTAAATGCGTGACAACTTATGCCACAAACCCTACCTTAAATCTGAGGTAGGAGCAGGTGCAAGTCACTCCAGAAAAGGTATCATCGTACCATTTCCACTAAACCCGCCCTTCCAGGGAAAACCTCAACGAAGAGAGCGATACAATTAGTAGTGCCAATGCTTTGAGAACAATGGATATTTACTGCACTCGTCCCACCTGTCCTCGCCCCCAAAACTTTTTTGCCGATCTCGATGACAAGGCGACACTGCAAACGGCACAACAGAAGTATTGTACGGCTTGTGGGATGCCCCTGATTTTAGTGGGTCGCTATCTTCCCACCAAGTTACTGGGTCAAGGCGGCTTTGGTACCGCATTCCTGGCACGCGATCGCTACACGCCAACGATGCGTGATTGTGTCGTGAAGCAGTTCCAGCCGTCTGGTGATTTAAGCCCCCAACAACTCGCCATTGCCCAAGGTTTATTTGAACGGGAAGCGGAGGTATTAGAACAACTCGGTAATGATCATCCCCAAATTCCCAATCTCTATGCTTTTTTCCCGTTGAGTGTTGGTAATTTGAACCAATCGGGTAAAGAAGACCAATTTTTCTACCTCGTCCAGGAATTTATTGATGGACAAGACTTGGAGGAGGAACTGCAAACCAAAGGGACATTCTCTGAATCTGAAGTCCTAGAAGTGTTACAGGCAATGCTGAAGGTACTCCAGTTTGTCCATGATAATGGTTCAATCCATCGGGATATTAAACCCTCTAATATCATGCGTCACCAAAATGGACGCTTGTACCTGTTGGATTTTGGTGCGGTTAAACAAGTCACCAAAGGCGCAGCCGGAACCCCCTCTGGCAAATCCACGGGAATTTATTCGATGGGATTTGCGCCACCCGAACAGATGTCAGGGGCGCAAGTTTATCCTTCAACAGATTTGTATGCGTTGGCGGTAACGTTGATTATGTTGCTGACGGGGAAAGAGCCAGAAGAGTTATATGATTCCTACAATAACGCTTGGAACTGGAAACCCTATACCCAGGTTAGTGATACCCTAGCAGACGTCTTAAACCGTATGCTTCTGCCCACTCCAAATAAACGCTTTCAATCGGCTCAAGAGGTGATGGACGCCCTGAAACCGCGTCGAACTCCCCCTGCACCGCCGCCTCCACCTCCCCCTACTTCCAAGCCCAAACCAGCCGTTCAACACCCCCCAGTTCAACCACAACCCCCAGTTCAACCACAACCAGCAATTCAGCGACAAACACCCCGTTTTACCCTATTGGAAACCTTAATCGGGGCAGGGTTTACGGGCTTTGAAGGGACGTTACTGTTTATTGCTCTGGACAGTATTCTGGGAATCCAACAGATTAGTGTGGGATTAGTGGGAATGATTGTCGGGGGTTTAATTTATACGCAGTACCGCCGGATTATTGAAGGCACAGATTTGCTAATTTTGGCTGGAATAACGTTGGTATTACTGTTAATACCAGCATTACGGGTTGGATTGTCAATTCCCGACTTCATCTTGATTGGAGTGTTTGTTGGCACAGGTGCGATCGCCATTACTGCTCTATTTCGCTTGATTTATTTACTACTTTCTCGTTTGCTATGAAGATAAGAGTGATACAAGGCGCGATCGCGACTCAAAACCAGGTTCCCTTGAACGAAGTTAAGGGTTCCGTAGCCAAGACTGATGAATCAGGGCGGGTTTTGCTTTTCAGTTATTGGTGAAAAGCTGACCTGAGTCCCTAAACCCGCCCCTACAATTGATTTATAACTTATATATAACTTATAACTTATGACTTCTTTGGATATGAACAATGGAAATTCACTGCACTCGCCCCCATTGCCCTCGTCCCCAAAACTTCTTTGCTGAACTGGATCAGAAAGCCACGCTGCAAACAGCACAGCAGAGATATTGTACAGCTTGTGGAATACCACTCATTTTGGGGGGTCGTTATATTCCCACCCAGTTGCTGAGTCAGGGAGGGTTTAGTACAACATTTTTGGCACGCGATCGCCACACACCTTTGATGCGCTATTGTGTCGTTAAGCAATTCCAGCCTTCTGATCAATTAAGTCCTGTTGAACTCGCTAAAGCGCAAGAATTATTCGAGCAGGAGGCAGAAGTTTTAGAAAAACTGGGTAATAATCATTCCAAAATTCCTAATCTCTATGCTTTTTTCCCATTAAGTGTTACTAATTTAATCAAACCTGATACCCAAGATCAGTTTTTTTATTTAGTGCAAGAATTTATTGATGGGCAAGACTTAGCCGAAGAACTAAAAACAAAAGGAACATTCTCTGAAACTGAAGTCATGGAAATTTTCAGGGAAATGCTAGACGTTCTCAAGTTTGTCCACGAGCATGATTCAATCCATCGGGATATTAAACCCTCAAATATTATGCGTCATCGGAATGGACGTTTATATCTGTTGGATTTTGGTGCAGTTAAGCAAGTAGCCACATCCGCAAAAAAGACATCTTCTACAGGTATTTATACCCCTGGATATGCTCCTCGTGAACAGATGCAAGGGCAAAAGGTTTTCCAGTCTTCTGACTTGTATGCTTTAGCGGTAACCTTAATTGTCTTATTGACGGGTAAAGAACCGCAAGATCTGCGCGATTTCCATAGCAATATTTGGCACTGGAGACAGTATACCCAAGTTAGTGATACTCTCACTAATGTATTAGACCAAATGCTCTTAGAAACGCCGAGTGAACGGTTTCAATCGGCTCAAGAGGTGATAGATGCTCTGAACTCACCATCTGTATCATCTCCAACTCAAACTTCACCACCACCCCATTCCCCAATTTCACCAAGTCCCCCGATTTCTAAGAGTTCAGCGATTCAACCCCGTTCACTATCAGAAATTTTTGCTGAAGCGGCATTTATTGGATTTGAAAGCGGATTACTGTTTATGCTTTTAAAACAGTTTCTGGGTTTTTCAGGGATAACTGTGGGATTGTTAGGTATGGCTATTGGCGGTTTAGTTTATGGACAATATTATCATCGGTTGAAGACCAATAAATTGCTAACAATCAGCGGAATAAGTTTGGCTGTATTGCTCATCCCTTTACTGATGCTCGGCTGGTCTATCCTAGAATTAGTCATTACTGGAGGGATTGCTGCAGCGAGTGCGATCGCGATAACGGCTTTATTTCGGTTGATGTATTTGCTGTTGTCTCGTTTGCTAGGAAGATAAGGGTATTCTTAGAACCTTATAAGAGGGCGGGTTTTGTTGATGAATTATTGGTGGATATCTGAATTTAGTCCCTAAACCCGCCCCTACAATTGACTGATTTATGCTCAAAGTTCCCAACTTCCCCAGTTTCCCAGCTCCCTCTGCTCCCTACCTCCACAGATTTCCCGACTTAGCGTCCAGTATAGGTGACAAAGATATCCTTGTTTACGGTAACTTCTACAGGAGCATCAGGATCGTACACCGATGAGGTAGTATTGCCGAAGGGTAAATTTCCCTCTGAGTCACATCCGGGTAAGAAAACCGCATAGAATGGTTCAGCGACTGAGGGTACTAGCCTCAGTTGAGTTCCCATCGCCGCCGCTAGACTGTTGGCTCGGTTTTGAGCATCTTCAACGGCTGATTGATAAGCAGCTTGGACTAGGGCTTGACAGTTATTCACGGAATATTCTACGTTAACTGTACTGATCAGAATCGCTTCAATCGGGCTGGCTGCATCTGTTGCAGTATTGACAATTTCCTCCAAGCGATCGCGGTTAGGATTGTCCACGGTGACAACCAGCTGCGCTCCTCCTTCTGTGGCGGTAGAGGGAAAGGGAAAAGGCAAAAAGCTACCACTGGGTTGAATAATGTCTAAGTCAATCGCTTCCTCAGAAACGCCAATGGCTTGGAGTGCATCCAGAATGGGTTGCAACATCTCTAAGGTTACATTCTCTTCTGAGGGTTCAAATTGAGACAAGACTCCCTCTGGCGGCGACGGATAGTTTCTGGCAAATTTAAACAGGAGACTAGCTCTATCAGCAGGTTGGCTAGCTCGACCTTTACCAATCACCCGAAACGTTGGTTCTTCGCTGGGTGGCGGATAAAATAGCTGACTGATTTGACGAGCATCGGGCGTTGAGTCGTTACTTCTATTCTCAGTCCTACCGGGACTAGGAATTAAACTGGTCGTGATAACAGCGACAATCAAAAATGACATAACTCCTTTTTTCATTCTGCCCGATTCTCCTGACCCCATGGCGAAATATAGTGGTTTAATTATCCAACAGCAAAATTATCCCCCAAAAATGTACCCGCTAGAACAAATGATCAAAAAAGTCACCACCCCATCAACGATTAAGGTGGTGAACAATATCACGAGCAGATGATGTCTTGTCTTCCGGCTAGCCCGGTAGAGTCTCAAATCAAATTAACTGTCATACATTCGAGATTCAAGGGCTTCGGGATACTCTTGACAATATTCCTCAAACGCTGTTTGGGAGGGTTTTTCTGCCCGTTGATGTGCCGCTTCTGCTTGCAGTTCTTCCACAATATCCCAGGCGGCGGCACATTCTTTAGAGGTTGGTCCTTTTTGGGCGCAGACAGCCCGTGCTTCTTCTACAGCTTTGCGGATTTCATCTTCAAGAAGTACGCTCTTGGGTTTATCGAGAAAGTCTCCTTTAGCCAGAATATCGGTAATAGAGATAATACCCAGGAGTTTGTCCTTGATCACCGGAGCGCGGCGAATACCTGTATTAGCAAACAATCGCGCCACGTACTCTACACCGAGGTCAGGATTGACCACAATGCAGGGCTTATTCATAATTTCATAAACCCGCACTTTTTTGGGATCTTTGCCATAGGCAATCACTTTATAAACAATATCCGTTTCCGTGACGATGCCATAAGCATCTTGGTCATGGCGGCGATCTACAATTAAAGCCCGTAGACCCATATCGTTCATCAAATCCACAGCATCAGCTACAGTAGCTGAACCGCGAATGGTGACCACATCAGTGGTCATGATGTCTTGAGCCTTCATCATCATGTCAGTTTCTCCTGGACGTTGATCTGCCTTTATGATGTGACAGGGAAGTCAATCAGTCCTCAGACAATGCTTACGTTGGAAGCTGATTCTTCCAAGCCCCGAACTCTGGGAGATTAGGGTCATTGACCTGTAGGGACGTCTATCGTGGAGCATTTTTGATTAAGGTTGTCTCTTGTTGCTCTACCTGGAGAGTCCCACGGACTTTACCTCTATTTTAACGCGATTTAAGTATTATTGCTTATCCAGTGGCTCGACCGATGCCCTATAAGATTTGATGGGTTAGGGTGCAGGGGGATCTCTGAAATCCGGATGTTTTCGTCTACCCCTACAATGCCAAGGGTGTAGCATTGGCTCAGAGAGAGACTCCTAAAGGGTGACTTGTTAGACTTTTCCGGAAGTCGAATTAAACAATAGAAACGATTTGAACGAGACAGGGCGACCAGATCAAATTGAGTGGACTGGTGTTGTTAATTGGTGCAGGCGGGTCGCCCCTACACCGATTCTACAGGTTTTTGCCCCTATTGAAGAACTAATACTGTTAGTCTTAACTGACAATTACATATTCTCTAAACTTAGGGCGAAAGCGAACCAAACAACGCTGATAAAAACTATTTAGCGTTGATATTTTAATTCCCAGCTCGTTGGAAATTTCTTTCCAAGAGTAGCCAGCCATCACCTTGAGGGCTAAAAACTTAAAATTAGCGACAGGCTGATTCACAATATGGGTACTTTGGAAAATCCCTTCTGGATCTTCTTGCAAAACATCAATAACTTCTTGTAAAATTGAAGGCGTTAATGAATGAGTGAATTGCAGTGACGTTTTTTGTTCCAGTTGTTCCAGCGTTAATCGGGTCACTTGACGCTGGTATGCCCGCTGAAACCCCTTGGGCATCACTTCACGACTGGCTTCGATAAAAAACCGTTTCGCGAATAGAAAATTGACCCAGGGTAAAACATCATACTGCGGATTATATCTATCAATGTTTTCGCAGATGTAACAGAATAGTTTTTGCTGAGCTTCGGCATAGATATCGTCATAGAAGCCTCTAAATTTACCTTTATGCGGACGGCAAAGCCTACCCGATTGTAAAATTTCTTTGATCAATTGAGCTAGAGCCAGTCGTCTGTTGTGGCTTTTCGCCGGAGATTGCTGGGCGGTGAGAGCCAGTTGTTTTAGGCGGACGTTGAGTTCGTTCATGGGTGGGGTGTAGTTATACTGGAAACAAGGTGGTTTAATAGCTTGCTGACAGTATCGAACGCCCTTTAGATGACTTCAATGGGAAAAAGTCGGAGGGTTAGCTGAGGCTCGTATCAGGTTTTGTCAGTTTTGGGGTGAGTGACATCAGGAAAAGTCTGTTATTTGTCATTCGTCATTGGTCATTTGTCATTTGTCATTCGTCATTGGTCATTTGTCATTTGTCATTTGTCATTGGTCATTTGTCATTTGTCATTTGTCATTTAGACAGGGCGGGTTTAGTGACATTAGGGTGGACAAAAAACGATAGTAGTGAAACCCGCCCCTACACATAAAACTCTTGTCTATTGACACTCCCCCAGCTCCCTCATCTTCCCCAGCTCCCTCTGCTCCCCCAGCTCCCCCAGCTCCCTCATCTCCCCCAGTTCCCTCCGCTTTCCCAACTCCCCATCCCCCCATCCTCAAAGCTAAACTGGTAGCATCTCAATCACTAACCTGAGAGGCAAACGATCGCGATTACTCTTACCGATGACCATTGGGTGAAGTTGCAGGATATCGCAACTCGCCTGGATATTTCTCCTGAAACTTTGATTGTGATGGGTGTTGAACAGATTCTCACCCATTCGCCATCTTCACCATCAGCGTCAGCACAACAGCCACAAGAGAGTCTCTCAGAATACTTTCAACTCAAGTCAGCAATGGACCAATCTCAGCCAACAGACGCCGAAATTCTTAATGCTTTAGCTCAAGAAAAACAACGGGGAGACTTAAAATCTCAGGTTCTATCCATCACGGCTCATGAATTCCGTACCCCTCTGACAACGATTCTGTCTACGGCTGAATTGTTGGAACATTACCAATGGACAAAAGCAGAACAAGTGGAACAGTTGCATCTGATTCAGGAAACGGTGCAACAGATGCTGCAACTGTTGGAAAATATGCAGTTTGTCGGTACGGCTGATGGGGAACAACTCCCTTTTACTCCCGCCCCTGTGGAACTCCATGACTTTTGCCAACGGTTAGTGACTCAGATTCAGCAAGGTTTAACCGTCAAACACTTAACCGATGATCAGAATCAAGCCTATACCCTCGCCTTCGTGAGTCAAGTTACTTGTTTACCCGCGATGATGGATGAAAAACTATTGCGCCAACTCCTGTCTAACTTGCTATCCAATGCGATTAAATACTCTCCGGTGGGCGGTACGATTCGATTCAACCTAGCCCGTGAGGGAGAGAATGCTTGCTTTGAGATTCAGGATCAGGGAATTGGTATTCCGTTAGAGGATATACCTCACCTGTTTGATTTTTTCTATCGGGGAAACAATGTGGGTGCGATCGCGGGGACAGGATTGGGGTTAGCTATTGTTAAACAATGTGTTGATCTGCACCAGGGTCAAATTGATGTAACCAGTGACGTTGGCGTGGGTACAACGTTTACGGTTCGCTTACCCTTGATCAGCGATCGCCAGGGAAAAATGCCAGAGTCAGCAGACTGGGAGTAGAGATGAGAATTGAGACTCGCGCCTTTTCCCTAAAAAACGGCGGCAACTATCCACATCTGGCGTCGTAAATAATTACAATCAACACTCAATTATTTTCTCTAGAAAAAGAAAATAAAGTAACAAATATCAATGAATTTCTATGGGTTTTAACTGTTTAATTTTAAAATACTGTACATAACCATCAACGAACATCTAAGTCATCATTTTTCCTGGCTTCGACAAGCCCAAACTTTTACTAGGATTGGGTTATACCCCCTAATTGCTAACGTGTTTAACAGGAAAGCGATAATACTCGCCTCGTTTTCCGACTTGCTCCCATTGGGCGAGATATCCAGCGAGCTATAGTCATGACGACGATTTTAGTAATTGAAGACGAAAAAGCCATCCACAGGAATTTACTTAAACTATTGAATGCGGAAGGGTTCGAGACGCTCAGTGCCGATAATGGTAACACAGGGGTGCAATTGGCTCAAACCCAACAACCTGATTTGATTATCTGCGATATCCTGATGCCGGGATTGGATGGTTATGGTGTACTCCATATCCTCCAACAGAACCCCTCAACGGCGACGATTCCTTTTATCTTCCTCACCGCCAAAACAAAACAGACGGATATGCGCCAGGGGATGACATTGGGGGCAGATGATTACGTGACAAAGCCCTTTACTCGCGCCCAAATCCTCAGTGCGATCGCGGCGCGATTACAAAAAGTAAAATTACGCCAACAGCAGTCTATCCTCAATCCCAATCTGCCCAATCGTCGGTTACTCCAGAAACGTTTTAATCAGCTAGAGAAACCAGGAAATCAGGGTAAACTCCAGATTTTCCTCTTATCGCTGGAAATTGAACAACTCAACCAACTCAACAATACCCTAGGACTTGCCATTGGTGATCAATTACTCCAAGCCGTTGTCGAACGCTTACACCATCACTTAGGACAACAGGATGCGATCGCTCAAATTGGTAGTGATCATTTTATCATTCTCTTGAGTCGAAGTTATCACAAACCTGAGAGTATTCAAATTGTCGAAACCTTGTTAAAGGCGTTTGATTTGCCGTTTCAGGTAGACTTTCATCAAATCTTCCTATCTGCCTACATTGGTATTGCCATTTTAGGACGTGATGGTCGAGATCTCGACACCCTAATTAGACATGCTAGTGTCGCCAGAGAAGAAGCCAAACAACCGGGAAATCGTCGCTATCAGTTTTACATTGCCTCCATTGGCGCAAAATCTCAAGAAGCGTTTGAGCTAGAAACCCAAATGCGTCAAGCCTTAGAACGGCAGGAATTTCAGCTTTATTATCAACCGAAAGTCAATCTGCTCACCGGACAGATTGAGGGGGCGGAAGCCTTAGTGCGCTGGAATCATCCCCAACGCGGGATTATTTCGCCCGTTGAATTTATTCCCTTAGCTGAAAAAACCGGGTTAATTGTGCCATTGGGCGAATGGGTACTTAGACAAGCCTGTCAGCAAGCGCGAGTCTGGCAAGATCAGGGAATTTTTCCCTTACGAATTGCCGTGAATTTATCGCCCCGTCAGTTTAATCAGTCTAATTTAACCAACTTTGTCGTGGACATCCTCCAGGAAACGGGATTAAAGCCCAATTATTTAGAGTTAGAACTGACCGAAAGTACATTAGTCCAAAATCCAGACACCGCGATTGCGACGTTAAAGCAATTTAAGTCTTTAGGGATTCGTATTTCTATCGATGATTTTGGTACCGGATATTCGGCATTAAGTCAGTTAAAACAATTCCCTTTTGATGTCCTAAAAATTGACCGTTCTTTTGTTTGTAAACTGACTGAAGATAGCCGTGATGAAGCGATTACCACAGCAATTTTACAAATGGCTCAGAGTCTCAAGTTAAAGGTTGTCGCCGAAGGAGTGGAGACGCTCAGTCAATTGAATTTTCTCAAAGGACATCACTGTGATGAAATTCAGGGGTATTGGTTTAGTCCACCCTTATCGGCTGAAGCCTTTGCCAAGTTGCTGAGTACGGGAAAAAAGTTTCCTCTATTGTCAAGTTGAATGGATTGACAAAATGAGTAGGTGGTGATCGTCATTTGTCATTCGTAAGAGTTTGAGGGCTATTGACATGACTTAATCGTGTTGAGTTTATTGCCACAAACCTACTTAAAACCTCAGTGTTCTGATGACAGTTCTCTTCGTACCCCAGGCATTTAAACATCGCGTTTCGGCTTTTTACAGTTAGTTTGACCGAACAAAATTCTGTACAGTTTTCCTCCCTTGTCTTCTTGTCACCTTGTCTCCCTTGTCTTGTCGCAACCCTAAAATAAAAAACCTACACCTGTCAGGCTGGGGGGTGAGGGCGAAACGTCCATTCCTGATTGCCAATGCGAATACTATTCCCCGGAGTTAGGGTGCAAGGTTGATGGGGGGTAAGGCGTTGTCCGTTGACAAAGGTACCATTAGAACTACCCACATCAATTAACTGGTATTGGAGTTGACCCTGAGTGTCTCTGGATTGAGTAATCTGAGCATGATAGCGGGAACTTAACCCATCATCGAGAACCAACGTATTACTCGGTTCTCGTCCAATCGTGCAGATGTTCCCGGATAAATTGAATGTCGCACCTGATGCATTGTGGACGAGATGCGCCTGTATTTTATCAACAGGTTGGGCAATGATTGTGGGGGCTAATCCGGGTTTATCTCTGACAGGTAACTGGGCTGGGGAGTCTCCGGCGCTGGGTAAGGAATTGGGTTGAGGGGATGTCCCTAAAACAGGAGGGTTCCCATGGGGGGAGTGGGGTGCAACAATATTAACGTGTTGTACAGGAGGTGGGGGGATAACCGGACGATTGGCTTCGGCAATTTGCATTTTTAAGGCGGCTTCGTGTTCGGCTTCCTGTCTAGCACTCATTCCCTCAACTTGACGAATGATTCCCTTTGTCTGGGGAAAGTTGATGTCACTGACTCGCACGTCTTCTAGGGCAAAGCCTAACGAATAGGATACCTCGGCATGGTCAAGCAGGTATTGTCGGATGTGGACTCGTCCCTGATTCACTAATTGTTCCATCCGCAATTGACCCACAGCTACCCCTAAACTATCTTTTACCGCACTTATCAGCGCGGCAATGGGATCAGAGAGTTCCAAGGCGACTCGTCTTGTATCCACGACTTGGTACATGACGTTGAGGGACATATTAATCAAATATTGGTCGCGGGAAAGGAAATCTCCTTGGGAGACGATTTCCAGGTTGCGAATCTTGCTATCAACCAGAACTAGTTCACATTGTTCGAGAAGGGGTAAGGCGAAGCTGAAATGACGCCCTGGTTTCAATGTGCGGACAAATTTCCCATTTTTGACCAATAAACCTGTATAACCTGCACCGATAAAGTCCATACTCCACCCAGCCCACCGTTCTGGGTTTAGCGTTTGGATAAGGGGGGAAGTGGTGCTAGACATGAGCGGTTCGTGAGATAAGAGGAATCGGCAGGTTATGTATTTTTACACTAACAAAGCTTTGCCGGATTCTGGCATGGCAATGATGACGGGATAGGTAGCTGTTCGGTTTCGGGTTCGCTCCCCGCTGAGTATCGCCTATTAAGTAGGTGGACACAATTAAAGGCGGGCGGTGGAGATCGTCATTTGTCATTTGTCCTTTGTAAGGGTTTGAGACTTGTTTACATAACTTAATCTAGTTAAGTACATACAAGAAAAGGGCGAGTCGAGACAGGTTAATTCTCACACCGCCATATTTGTGCAGCGACTCGCCCCTACAATATTTATCATTCTCTATCTGTTAGTCCGCGATCGCTTGCAGGAGGAAAACCGGATTGAAATTATCGCTGATAACAGTACCAACGTGTAATTATCCAACCGGATAGGTTATTTATTTACTATTCCCTGGTTCTTGCCAAAAAACAATGGAATCACTTAAGGGTTGAACTTGGGTTCCCGGATAGTAAAAGGTGAGAATGTCCTCCCCTGACCAACCTAGATTCGCTAAGTTATAGGAACCATATTGGCTCAAACCAACGCCATGTCCAAAGCCGCCGCCGACATAAGCATAGCCTTTGAGGGTTTTATCCTCTTTATTGTTACCGTAAAGTGGTTCAAGGTAAAAGAGGGTACTGCGAGGTGGATAAAAGGCGCTACGGATTTCATTTTTCTGTAGTTCAACCACACCCTTATCTGTTTGCACATCCAGTTTGAGGATGCGTCCGGCGGGCGATCGCTTGACGACTTGCATCTGTTGTATGGTGGTAAACTCGGCTAGGGGATGTTTGATTTTTTTCAAATAGCGCTGCAAATCTTTCTGAATTTGTTCCAGGGAGTTTTCTACCCGCCATCGGAAGGGAGATCTGCCACTTTCATTGAACCCTTCTTTCAAGTTAATGAATTCGCGGAAGTTTTGTTCATTTCCTAAAGGCTTCTGTGATAAATCCCAAATCGGCTGGGGCGAGTCAATCACGGCTTTTAAATACGGACGTTCTGACCCGTTCCAGGAATCACTAAAGGGCGCGGTGACACCGCCAGAGGTGGAGGAATATAAGGCGTCTACGAGCTGATTATTATAAGTTAACACTAACCCCTGAGTTTTCGCGATCGCGCGATCCGCCGTGGGAACTGTTCCTGTGAGTCCGCGATAGACTTGGCAATGGGTATTGGCACAGAGTTGGTAATTGTCTGCTGTAAATCGACGCAGATTGCGGAGGGCGTAGGTGCGAGCAATAATGGTTTGGGCTTCTACTGCTGCATACGGTGCCCCTGGTCCAATTTCATGGGGGACAACACCACGCAGATAGGTTTCTAAGGGAACGTCATTAACCAGGGTGTAATTCCCGTAAGCATTGGGCTGGATTTTCAGACTTCCTGCATACAGACGTGGGTTGCGCTTATCTTCACCGCGAATCACCTGGATTAAATCATTCTCCGAGTCAATCTCTATCCATTGGCGATTATACCGATAGCCATCCACCACAAACGACACTCGCGGCACTTGGGGCAGGACTTGACTTTCTAGTCGGACTGTGCTATCCGCTTGAGCTTGGATACTTTGCAGCAACAGGCGTCGCAGCAGGGGCGTCTGATAGACATCCCGTTTTGCCCAAACTTGCCAGCGTTCCGGCTGCGCCACTTCCACCTGAATCCCCCGTGAACGCCACTGATTCGCCGCATCTTCGGCGGTTTCAAAGGTGGCGTGATCGCTGAGGACTAAATGTTCAGCTAAAACGGGTTGGGATAAGGGTTGCGTCGCCACCTCCAGTGTCACCTGATCGGTTTCCAGGGTTTGGGGTTGCATATTACCTGCCAAAAACCGCAAACTCAAGCTATCCCCAGGTGTCGCTTTTAGGGTCAGTTCGTCGGTGGGTTCTGAGCCAAAACGCTGCACCACACCCACTTTCAGGTCTACATCCTCCGCTTGAGCTGGCATACTTCCAGAGAGTCCCCAAAAACATAACGCGATCGCGCAGGCTTTCAAAACATTGGGGATTTGTGATTGGGGATTGGGGATTAGGGTAGAGTTTTTGGTCTGCATGATACCAAGTTACATATTGTCGGTTGGGTTGAGGGACGAAACCCAACTTATTATTCCAGCGTTGACACAGTAGTCAGGGCGGGCGCGAGTTACATCTTGGTGCTGTCATAAACGATGTGGTGAAACCCGCCCCTACACATTAATCATGCCTCACTACTAAACAAGACTTCACCCTGAATCATCCGCTGAGCTGCATCGAGCAGCACTTCTTCCAGATAAGGTTTGGTAAAGTAACCACTCGCGCCAAGCTGTGCTGCCATTTGCCGATGTCGTTTTGCCCCACGAGAGGTGAGCATGGCAATGGGTAACTGGCTGAGATTCTCATCTTTCTGGAGTCGAGAGAGTAGTTCTAATCCATCCATTCTCGGCATTTCGATATCGCAGAATACAATATCACAGGGTAAGCCTGACCGAAGTTTATCCCAGGCTTCTTGACCATCGCGGGATTGTTCCACCCGATAGCCCGCTTTGGCAAAGGTCATTGAGAGGAGTTCACGGACTGTAATCGAGTCATCCACAATCAAAACGAGTGGCTCATGGGGAGTTTCTGGGGCTTCCTCAATTCCTGCACCTTCGCTGTCCCCTCTCGACCAAATCGTCACGCTGTCTTTCCGCAGCCGTCCGCTGGCGAGATCAATCAGTTCTAACACATCGGCAATGGGCATGATTCGACCATCCCCTAAGACTGTCGCCCCAGCAATACCAATGGGTTTAGGCGGAGGACCTTCGAGTTGTTTAATCACGATTTCCTGTTCACCTAAGACCTGATCCACTTCGATGGCAATGAATGTCCCAGAACTGCGTAGCACAACAATTGAGACTAGGTCGTCTTCTCGCTTACCCCCATAAACATTACCCCGACTAATTGAACGGTTGTAAGATAGCAATTCACTCAGGGGTTGCACAGAGACTAACGTGTCCCGCCAGGAGACACCGACTTGACCGTTGGCATCTTTTTGTAAGCGATCTTTAGGCACATCAAACATATCTTCCACCCCATCCATGGGAAAGGCAATGCGAGCGCGAGTACTCAAACAGCATAGGGCTTTACAAATACTCAGGGTTAAGGGTAGCCGAATGGTAAAGGTTGTGCCTTTTCCTAATGTCGAATCAATGTAGATTGCGCCCCGAATTTCGCTCAAACTGGTGCGGACAACATCCATCCCCACACCCCGTCCGGCGAATTCACTGGCTTCGTCTTTGGTACTAAAACCGGGGTGGAACAGAAAGTCATACAACTCTGTATTGGTTAGGTCTTTCGCCTCGGCTGGGGTGATCAGTTTCTTCTCAATTGCCTTTCGTTTAATCTGTTCGGGATCAATACCCGCGCCATCGTCGGAAATGGCAATCACCGTTTGGTTCCCTTGGTGGAACGCTCGCAGAATAATTTGACCCACAGCAGGTTTACCCATCTCTTGCCGTTCTTCTGGGGATTCAATGCCATGGGTAATCGCATTATTGACCAAGTGGGTTAAGGGATCATAAAGGTGTTCCAGGATCATTTTGTCGAGCAAGGTTTCTCGACCTTCCACTTGCAATTGGGCTTCCTTGCTTAACTTGCGGGAAATTTCCCGCACCGGGCGAGTCAAACGGTCAGCAGCATTAGCAAACGGAACCATGCGCGATCGCGTCAGTCCTTCTTGAAGTTGAGTTGTCACCTGTCGTAAGTTGCGAGCCACCTGATCAGTTTCATCCACCAAGAATTCCACGTCAGACGCTGACTCCCGCACTTGCACAATTAACTCGATCATCTCTTGGGAAAGTAAATGGAAGCCGGTAAAGCGATCCATTTCCAACGGATGATAATCCTCAGCCGACTCAGAATCCGTGGATGCAGATGCCCCATTTTCTGACCCAAATAAAGAACGATCGCGCGGTTGATTTTGACTACTGGAACTGGCTAACAAAGAACTTTCCAGAAGCGATCGCTCATACAAATCCCGCATCCGCGCCCCGACATCACTCAACGCTGAGACTTGATGCTGTAAATTATCCAAGAATTGCCGTAGACGCTCTTGATCCTGTTCTAAGCTATTACGGCTGACTACCAATTCTCCCACCAAGTTATTGAGACTATCGAGGTGCTTAACCGGAACTCGCATCGTTTGCTCAAATATCCGAGGCGGTCTCCGACTGGGCAAAGGAGCGGTTTGTCGCGAACCTGTATTTGTTGTGGCTGGACCTCCTATCGATTTATCAACGTCCTGGAGGAGGGCTTCCAACTCTTTATCTAGGTCATCTTTATCTTGAGATGGGGGAGTTTGAGCTACAGATGCTCGATTGTCTTGAGTTGATTCCTGTTCGCCTAAGAATATTTCTAAATCCTCACACGAATCTGTCTGTGAGGGAGTATCAACTAGCATTGCTTCTAAATCAGCAAACTCATTGCCGCTTTCACTGGTCAATGCTGCTGAAGTCTCCCCATCCAGCATGGTTTCTAAATCCGCAAACTCGTCAGCGCCTTCTCGGGGTGAATCCAAATCCCATTCGGTTTCTGCCAGAGTTGCTAATGAAAAATCATCATCAACCGTCGCTTCTTCTAGACTAAAAAGTGCGCCTAGATCTTCGTCCGATGGTGTTTCTGGGATGTCCCAATCCCCAAATAGATCGGCAGCACTGTCCGATGTTTCCGGTTGCGGTGTCTCTACAGATTCATCCGTTAACCAATCTTCATCTAAATCCTCTAGATCGGCGCTTGGAGATGCTTCTGCCTCCTCTTCGGCAAATAAGTCGTCTAAGTCTTCGCTTGGTGCTGTTTCGGGGATATCCCACTCCTCCCATACATCTGCTTGGGTGTCCGATGTTTCCGGTTGTTCTATCTCTTGAGACTCATCGGTTAACCAATCTGCCTCTAAATCCTCTGGCTGGGTACTTGGAGATGCTTCTGCCTCCTCTTCGGCAAATAAGTCGTCTAAGTCTTCCCTCTGTGTTTTTTCTGGGGTTTCCCACTCCTCCCATACATCTGCTTGGGTGTCCGATGTTTCCGGTTGCGGTGTCTCTACAGATTCATCCGTTAACCAATCTGCCTCTAAATCCTCTGACTGGGTACTTGGGGTGGCTTCTGCCTCCTCTTCGGCAAATAAAAATAAATCGTCTAAATCTTCGTTAGATGGAGCCTGTGGTGTTTCCCAATCGCCAAATAGATTAGCTGCTGATTCAGTTTCCGATGTCCACGGTTGTTGTGTCCCTTGAGATTCATCCGTTAACCAATCGATATCAAAATCTTCTACCTGTGCCGTTGAGCCTTGTGACTCTTCACCCTCTTCAGCAAAAAGTTCGGCGACATCTTCTGTTACTTCTGGCAGGATTTCGTCGCCTTCTTCCTCAAACAATGACTCCGAACTATCTCCATCCTTTTGGGCTGAATTTGTGCTTTCATTCAATAACACTTCATCCGTGGATGTAGGCAGTTCAACGATAGAATCGTTTTCTGGCTCAGTTAAGCTATCGACTGGTGTTGATTCAACTCCAGGTTCTGAATCAAATAAGTCATTGAGCGCCTCAAAATCGGGGAGGTCTTCTGAGTCTTCCCAAGCTTCTTGATCAAAATCGGCGAGAGATGTTTCTTCAAATGGATTTGATACATCCCCCGCTTCTGGTGTTGCTGATTCGATGTCGATTGTTTCAGCTTGATTGTTATTGTCTAACTGGTTTTCTCGATCTAAATCATTACTTTCTAGATAGTCTTCCAGCTCTAAATCGTCCTGATTGACTGATTCTCCCAGGGGTCTGGGATTTTCCTCAGTGCTGGAAATTTCTAGCAGGTCATCAAAGTCAAAGTCTGACTCTGAGACTGTTTCATCGCCCTGAAGGGAGGATTGAGGCAAGTTCTCCTCTACATCCAAGTCCTCAAGTTCGGAATGACTGAGAATTTCCGCTGACGAAGCTTCTCCTTCCTCGTCAAAGAAACTCTCACCAAATAAACTATTCAAGTCATCGCCAGAGTGACTCATCTGGTCTGAATCCTCTGAGCTATCTGACTCAAATAGTAGATCAGAAAAGTCATCGGTCAAGCTGGATGAGAAATCAAGGGAATCCGATGATTCTTTTGAGGCTTGAGGATTGGCGATCGCGTCTGGGGCGAAGTCATCGCCTAACCCTTGCATTAACGCATCATCGGCTGTTGAATTCTCTAAATCCTCACTCTCCCCAATTAGATCAGAAAAGTCATTCGAGTCTTCAAAATCCAGAAAATCATCTGAATCCGAGTTTAAGGATTTATTGTTTAGGTTGATAACTTCTTCTTCTTGCCAAGTTTGATCTAAATCAGGTGTTTGAGTTTCAAAAATATCGGCTAAACTATTGAGTTCGGCAATACCCACTTCGGGTTCGCCCTGATCAGAGAGGGGAGAGATAGAGTTTGAGGATTGAACCGTCGAGAATTGGAGTTGATCGCGTCTGAACCCGCCGATGTCGTTTGGGTCTTGGATATAGGTATCCTCGGCTTGGATATAGGTATCTCGACTATCAGGGAGATGGGTGGTTTCTTTTTGGTTTTGGTTAGATTCCTCGGTTGCAGGAGTTGGTGTAGGGGAAGAATGGGTGCTAAAATTAAATGCTGTCGTTGATTCGACTGTTGTCGCGTCTGGTGCAAGGGCTTTGAGTTGTTCACTGGGTACAATCTCAGCGGATCGCCCAGTCAGAACTAATTCTTGAGCTTGTTTAATTTCCTTAATGGTGACGCTAGCGAGTAAGCGATAGGAATTTTCGAGATTCGCGATCGCACGTTTTGATATCTCTAGTAGTTCACCCCACCCCGGTAAGTTTAATGGGTCGCCTAATTCGATTAACCGTTGGCAATGGTCTTGCAGGGCGCGGCGATGTTCGGAAGTATCCGACTGCTTATACAGTTGCAACATCTCCCGCAGTTCTACCAGGACATCTCGCTTAAAGGTGGCGGGCAAGGTTTTTGTTCCTTTACTAGAAGATTGAGATGAGTTGGCGACCGTTGGAGTATCGCCAGCCGTTTGCTTGTTTTGGGCTAACTGTTTTAGATAGCTATTGAGTTGCTCAAAAACAGGCTCAGCATCAGACATAATCGGGCTAGCTGTTTCGTCGGTCAAGCCATAAGATTGAAGTTGGTTTAACAGAGCGCTGAGCGTATCAAAAACCCGCAGCAACAGGGATTCTAACTGAGTATCTGCTTTAAGTGGAACGTCTTGAAGGACTTTGAAGTAATCTTCTAGGCGATGGGCAGTTTGATGAATGCTATTGAGTCCCAACATAGCTGCTCCGCCCTTGACCGAATGAGCAGCGCGGAACATTTCGTTGAGCGTCTCAGGGTCTTCGATGGTGCTTTGCAGATTTAGCAAACCTTGCTCTATGGTATTGAGGTGGTCTTGTGCCTCCTCCATAAAGTAGCCCATGATTCGCTGTTGTTGTTCCGAGTGCATAGCCATGTCCCTCAAAGCTTAGTAATGTGGGGTATTTTGCTTCCCTAACTGCCCTGATTCGGTACAGCGCTCGATTAAGGTTTACCATCAATAGTTTTTTTAATGTAGCTAATCTATTTCGGATTGACCTTAATTTATGGCGAATCAAACCTAGCTTTCCCCCTTACCCCCTCTGATTGTAGCATTGCGGTCTACCGACTCTTTTCCTCAATTCGTATCTTATCCTTTGCCCTTTGGTATGCTGAAACCGTCGCTCTCTTTGGTTATCCTCTGCCTCTTCCCGATCTTGTTTTGCCAAGTTCCGCTGCTGCTGGGCAACGGCTTTTTGGTGAGACTGTTCGCCAGTCCAACCCGCACCTCGTTGGTCTAACTCATTCAGCAAGGGTAATCGACCATACAGAATCAAGACATCACCCGGACAAATGTGAGTGTGTCCTTTGGGTGCGCCCACATAGCGACCATTCTCCCGTTGGATTCCCAGCACCACCACGCCTTCTTGTCTCAACCCCAACTCAGCTAACTCTTTATCTGCCAACCAATCGTCTGGTTGTACTTCCATCTCCATTACGGTGTAATCACCAGATAGACGTAGCAAACTGGCGTAATCTTGCACATTCTTGTGACTGTGCTAAGTGAAAAACGGGTAATTTTGACTTATTTATTATATATTAAAAGTCAATTATCAATAATTTATACTTTAAAATTAGTAGGATGGAACCCATTCATGAGCGACAGCAATCGCAGGCTTGGTCAAGAGAATTTCATCAGATCATTCGAGGTGTTTTTGGCGGATTTTTATTTGGCATTCCTCTACTCTATACAATGGAGGTTTGGTGGATAGGTTCATATATTGAGCCTATCCTATTACTGGGGGTTCTGAGCATTACGTATATGGCGGTGTTTTTATTTAATCGCAGCGAAGGGTTTCGCAAAAGCAGCCGCGATGGGGTGGTGTATGCGGCAATGGAAAGTGTAGAAGCGTTGGCAATTGGCATTGTTTGTGCCACACTTATTCTAATTTTGCTGCGTCGCATTACCGGGGAAACTCCCATTGATGAAGCATTGGGAAAAGTGATTTTTGAGAGTGTACCATTTTCCTTGGGTGTCGCCATGGCGCGATCGCTACTGCCGGAACAATCGGCTGAATCTGAATCCAGTCAATACTTACCGCCGATCAAAAAACTGGGTTTACGGACGATGATAGCTGATATTAGTGCCACCTTAATCGGTGCAATCATTGTCGCCTTTAGTATTGCCCCGACTGACGAAATTCCCACCCTGGCGGCTTCAGCTTCACCCCCTTGGCTACTGATAATTATTGCCGCATCCCTATTCATTTCCTACGGGATTGTTTTTGCTGCTGGCTTTGCTAACCAACACCAACACCGCCTCTTCCAAGGGATTTTGCCAACGCCTATCGGGAAAACTATTCTCTCCTACTTGATTTCACTGCTGGCTTCGGCTTTAATGTTGTGGTTCTTCAACCGTCTTAGCTTGAGTGATCCGTGGTTTTTGTGGTTACGGTATACGCTGTTATTAGGGCTACCTGCCACTATTGGCGGTGCTGCTGGACGTTTAGCGATATGATATGAGTGATCAGTCTTCCGATCAAGCGAACTCCTCTCATCGTTCCCCGGCGGAGTGGGTCAGCTTTACAATAGCCCTGTTCATCTTAATCACAATTGTGGGACTGGTCACATTTAGAGGACTGGGTAGAGACAGTCAACCCCCTATTCTCTGTGTAACTGTTAAACAAGTAGAAATTCGCCAAGTAAAAGGACAATTTTATGTTCCCTTCACAGTCAATAATAGTGGGGGAAAAACGGCAGAATCTGTTCAGGTTGTTGCGGAATTCACAACAGCATCGGGAGTTCAAGAATCAGGGGAACAAACTATTAACTTTTTGTCCAGTGGCGAAATTAAAGAAGGAGCCTTTATTTTCAGCTATCCTCCCCAAGAGGGAGACTTAAAGGTACGAGTTGCTAGTTATAAATTACCATAAATTTTATTATTGTATATTTTCTCTAATAACTTTAACTAATCGATAAGCAAGCGCTTCGGCAGGTACATCCACCTTCATCGCTACAGCTACAAAAATGGGTTCTTCCGTACCTGTTATTTGAGTCACCTTAGTTCCATCCTACTTATAGTTACGTTAATGCTTCAAAACCTGCCACCACATCCAGGAGTTCCGCCGTAATTGAACTTTGCCGCTGGCGACGATATTGAGAATTTAAATCGGAAAGTCGTTCATCAATGTTCTTTTGGGCGGATTGCATCGAGGAAAGGCGACTAGCATTTTCACTAGCCAGAGATGCCGCGCCTCCTCTTTGTTTGTGTAGCCGCTTCAATTCCTAATGTAAAGTTTTGTATCAATCTGGAATAGTCTCTGCTTAATCCTCGTTTCTAGTAATAACCGAGAGACAACCCGGTTAATCACTAAGTACAGCGCAGCGGAAATCAATTGATCAGTCAAGCATTACTGACAAAGCCATTTGAATTTCTCAACAGCGGTACTCAATTCTGATGTTCTATTAAAGGAGTTTCAAGCAAATGGCTGTATCCACAGTTGTTTCTACGTTCGAGCTTTTGGTTAAACCCCTGGTACAGCCGAGTGCTGACATATTAGGGGCAGGTCGGACTATTATTCAGGGTTACTTTTTGACGATTTCTAATCTCAATAGCAGTACTCCTGTCCGACTGCGAGTCAATTTCACGGCTCAGTCTCCCAACCTAAACAGCCAACCGCTACTGGCATTTTTTGATGTCGCGGGTTTCAACAATCAAATAAATCCCATCAGTCAGACGCCAACTACCCAAACCTATGTGATATCCATCGGTCCACGCGATACAGGGTTATTTCTTTTACAACCCGATGTCACCAAAAAAGAGGTTGTTGAAAAGGCAAATACTGAACTCCGTGGGTTTGTCACGCTTTCCCTAGCCAATCTCTTTGGTTCTAACTCCTTTGACTTGTTGCTGACTCCTCAGCAACGGGGAACATTCTTGCCCAACAATTTTCCTGAAAATAAGGCAGACTTTGACCAACTTGCTTATGCGTTGCCCACGGCTACAGGCGGTTCTCAAGTCAAACTAACTCAGTTTCAATTTCCAACGTTTCCGATACGGCAAATCCCCTCTGAAATCCTTGAGCTTGACCCTGGCTTAGCCGAAATTATCCGAGAAAATCCTGATCGGCTTACTCTTAACCCCCCGAATCTCGGCAATGGAGTAATTGCCGAAACAACCGATAGCTTGCAACAGGTTTTAAGCACGATGGTGGAACGGATCGATGAGTTAGAAACCCAGATGACAAGAAGTTAAGCTATCACAGCCTAACCCTTAATTCGGTCGGTGTCAACCTAACTCTTGAACCAAAAGATAGTAGAGACGTAGCCTGCTACATCTCTACTATCACACTCAAAAATTATTTCTCCCTCTCAAGCGTCGATTTAGCCGCATCGGTTAGCCATAGAGACGTTGCGGTTTTCTTTGTCTTTATCCCAAAGCAACATTAATTAATGATGAACGAGACATTTAAGTTTCAGCCCCTTTCCTTTAGCTGGGTGGCTATTCACCCAAATCCAAAAGGTGTTATTCAATTTATCGGTGGTGCTTTTTTTGGCAGTTTTCCCACAGTTTTTTATCGCTATTTATTAAAGGCGTTATTTGATCAAGGTTATACCATTATTGCTCTTCCCTTCCGGTTTACCTTTCGCCATTGGTCTGTTTCAATTAGTTTGTTACAAGAACAGAAAGTTCTGTCCCAGGAAATTTCCCAAATTGCCAAGAGACTCAACTACCCAACTGAGGTTTATCAAAATCTGGACAACTATTTTTGGATAGGTCACAGTTTGGGATGCAAGTACATCGCCCTTTTAGAGCTTTTAAGTGGCGACAGATGGCAAGACCTTTTAAAGCAGTGCAATTCAAACGCGGACAGTCAGATTCGCAAAATTAAACAGGGTTTTATGGATAGTCCTGACTTAGAAAAGTCTATCACAAATCAACCCTCTTTACTCCTCGCACCTGACATTAGTGATACGCAAAGTGCAATCCCTCGACCTTTGGCGTTCATTGCCCGTTTCCTTGACTCAATAAACCTAGGTGTAATTCCCACCAGGAAACAAACTCTATGCTATATCCGCAAAAGCCCACTGTTTAACTTGACAGGCATTATTTCGTTTGACAGGGATACAATTGCTGGAAGTGAGCAGGACAGATTTAAAAATGAGGAACAGAGAAGAAATAGTGATGTGCTGTGGCTGATCGAGTATTTGAAGCAGGGTAAGTTTCCCTTACTGCATCAAGAACTATCAGGTAAGCATTTAGCACCCCTGGGAATTCAGATTGGTAATTATGTTGTGGAACTCAACCCATTAACTAAATTCATTCAAAGGATTCAAGATAGACCGCTTGAAAGAGTGGTCATCCAGTTTCTTGATAAACTCAGTATGCGGGGATAATAACTGTATCAATAATCCGATTTTAGGTGGGGAGGCAATAAAACGTTGTCCCCTACCTAGCTAATTCATATAAATATGCTATTGTTTTATTGCCTAGGGCAAATCAACGTTAAAACTATTAGACTTAATCCAGCGTTTTCTTTAAAATTAAATAACTAAAAACCAAAATAATCTAGCCTACTGTTGGAACATAATTCTAGTCATCTTTAGATGACTTACCCTATAAGCCAAGAACTTGAGTTATTGGCGCTTGATGCTAGACTAGCTAGAATTTAAGGACAGTCGAGGCGGGTTTTACCAATACCATTGCTTCAGAAAACCCTTAACTTTACTCAACACAGCGTATCGATATGACAACCCAACTGAAAGCCCAAGCACTATCGCTGCTGCGCCAAGCCCTCAAAAACCCAACCGCTCAATTTCGGGATGGACAATGGGAAGCCATCGCTAGCATCATTTTAGAGCGATCGCGGCTTCTGGTTGTACAACGCACAGGCTGGGGGAAAAGCATTGTCTACTTTCTCGCCACTCGCTTGCTGCGTGATAATCATGGGGGTCCCACCCTGCTGATTTCACCCCTCCTGGCGTTGATGCGAAATCAAATTGTCGCTGCTGAACGGATTAATATTAACGCCGCCACGATTAACTCCAGTAATCCCGAAGAGTGGGAACAGATTAACGCTCAATTACAAGCGGGAATCATTGATATTCTCCTGATTTCCCCCGAACGACTCGCCAATGAAGACTTTCGCCAAACCATTCTGTTACCCATCTCCCAACGAATTGGCTTATTTGTTGTCGATGAAGCCCATTGTATCTCTGATTGGGGACATGATTTTCGCCCAGACTATCGGCGCATTGTCCGGGTTTTACAAGCGCTTCCTCAAACTATTCCCGCCCTCGCCACAACCGCCACGGCAAATAACCGAGTGGTTAACGATATTATTACGCAACTGGGTGCTAATTTGCTCATATCCAGAGGTACTCTAACCCGAAAAAGCTTACAATTACAAACCCTTAAATTACCGAGTTCCGCCGCACGTATGGCGTGGTTAGCTGAACACTTGCCCAACTTACCCGGAAGTGGGATTATTTACGCATTAACTACCAAAGATACCGAACGAGTTGCCGATTGGTTAAATCAGCAAGGGATTCATGCTCAAGCTTACCATGCTAAGCTAACCCATGAACAGCGTTTAACCTTAGAAGACCAACTGCTTAACAATGAAATTAAGGCTTTAGTCGCGACAACTGCTTTAGGAATGGGGTTTGATAAGCCGGATTTAGGATTTGTCATCCACTATCAGCGTCCGGGTTCTGTGGTTCATTATTACCAACAAGTCGGACGATTATCACTTTGGGGGGATGCGGGTTGGGGCGAATTAGTCAAACAAGGGAAATACCATAATCATGATTTTGACGACGCCTTGGTGCAGGGTGCATTTGAGATGATTCAACGTTGGCACCCCCAACCTTTTCCAACTTGGGTAACCTGTGTCCCTTCCTTACATCATCCCCAACTTGTGCCAAATTTTGCCCAACGACTCGCCCATCAATTACAATTACCCTTTCAGCCAATTGTGCAGAAAGTTCGCCATACTCAGCCACAAAAACAGATGGGAAATAGTTACCAACAAGCCCATAACCTCGATGGTGTCTTTGCAGTGAATTCTTGGCAAGGGATGAAAGGTGCAGTATTCTTAATTGATGATATGGTAGATTCACGTTGGACATTTACAGTTATTGCTGCACTTTTACGTCGGGCTGGAAGTGGTCCAGTTTTTCCGTTAGCATTGGCACTTAATTCGTTAAGGTAGGCAAATTAGAAGATTATGGATTACCATCTGCTGTCACCCAATACCCAAGCCATTTTATTATTGTGTGCCAGCTTTGGACAAAATCGCCAAACTGAACCCAAACCTTTAACCCTGAGCGAGTATAATACGGTAGCGAGTTGGTTGGTAGAAAATGACATGATTCCGGAGGATTTGCTTGATCAAACCCTGAAAAATCGCTTATCTCAAATTACCATTGACAAGCTTGATTCTCAGCGGTTAGTCGCGTTACTTGAACGCGGTGTCATGCTCAGTTTAGCGGTGGAAAAGTGGACGAATCAGGGGTTATGGATAGTGGGGCGAGGTGACGCAGGCTATCCTCAATGTTTGAAGCAGAGATTGAAACATAATGCACCCGCGATTCTCTATGGAATTGGTAATAGAGATTTGCTTGCTCAAGGTGGGTTGGCTATCGTTGGTTCTCGTGATGTTGATCAAGACGGACTTAATTATACCGAAAGAGTTGTTCAGACATGCGCTGAACAAGGAATCAATGTGATTTCTGGTGGGGCGCGTGGGGTAGATCAAGCGTCAATGTTAGGTATATTAGCAGCAGGTGGGAATGCTGTGGGTGTACTTGCGGATAGTTTGACGAAAGTGGCTGTGGCGAGTAAGTATCGTGCGGGAATTAAAGAAGGTAGACTGACATTAGTGTCTGCGTATGACCCCGACGCGAGTTTCAGCGCGGGTAATGCTATGGGGCGAAATAAGTATATTTATGCGTTGGCTGATTATGCGTTAGTGATTAGTTCTGCTGTTGGCAAAGGTGGAACCTGGGCGGGGGCGACTGAGGTGTTGAGAAAGGTAAAAGATGTCCCCGTTTTTGTGCGAATGCAGGGAACTGTTCCTGAAGGTAATCAGAAATTGCTGGAAAAGGGAGGGATTATTTTTCCTGAAGCCCCTTGGAATAAACCGTTGCGTACACTTTTAGATGCTGCTATCGCTGAGGTTGAAGAAAGCCAAGCTGATGGGAGAATAATCGAGTCAGAAAAATTATCAGCCGGAGATGGTTTAGGTGGGGATAAAACGATTTCCATTAATTTACCCGCCAAAGATATCTATGAAGCGGTTTTACCCTTTATCCTCAACCAGTTAGAGCAACCTCAAGATGCGAAATCTCTAGCTGAATTGTTGCAGGTACGAAAAGGACAGATGGAGGATTGGTTAAAACGAGCGGTGCAAGAGGGGAAAGTGATTAAGCAGAAGAATCCGGTGAGGTATGTAGCGAATAAAGAATTGAATTTATTGGCTTTGCTGGAAAATGAGGATTCTGGATAACGCGAGTGTGACACGCCCGCCCGGAGTTCAAACTACTGGCTCAGGGTTATTGTCCATTAAAATGGACTAGAACTATTATCCAGATTTAAGCATAAGGGCGGGTTTTGTTGCTCAGTTATCTGTGACAAGCTAGATTAGTGGCTAAACCCGCCCCTACAATTGACTGATTACGTCTTGTAGCTGTTAACTGTGATTCCTAGATTGATGCTATAGGATGTCTAGTCAAGTGACTGAGATTCTGTAGAGGGCTAATGGCTGAGTTTACTTGAATTGGCAAAGGTTTTCAAGTAAAATAATTTATATAAATTTTTCAGGTTGGGCTATTTATGCATATTGATGAATTACATATTCAAAATTTTAGATGTTTCCAAGAGATACATTTTAGGTTTCCACCTGACAATACAGCTATATTAATTGGAGTTAATGGTTCAGGTAAAACATCTGCTTTGGATTGCATCGCCATTCTTTTAAATTCAATAAAAGAAAAAATAATCAATATTGAATATGGTGAAGAGTATAGTATTCTTGGTGAAGGTCAGCCTGGAATCTTCGAGAAAGAGGTAAAAAAAATTTTTACCTTAAATGACATTAAGGTTAATGAGCAATCACAAGCACTTCCTGTAAATGTATCGGTTTTGTTCTCAACGAAAAACCATGGTTCTATATCCTGGAGTATAACAGAAAACATTTACTACCATAAAACCATTGACAACATTGGAAAAGGAAAACAACAAAAAGAACAAGAACTAAATAGATATATTGATAAATTAAATGAAAAAATAAACTCTAATCTACTATATAGTAATTTACCGTTGTTAGTCTATTACAGAACTCATCGTATGTTCCTCAATGCTGAATTAGTGAATGAGCAGTATACCAATGATCTACATATTATTAATCAATTGAATGCTTACCAGGGATCATTTAATCCAGGAATAAATAACTTTCAAGATTTTTTGATATGGTTCAAACAAGAAGAAGATTACGAAAATGAAATTCGCGTTCGTCAAGATAATGCATATAGGAAGCCAAATTTAGAGGTAATTAGAAAAGCAATAAAAATATTTTTGGAAGGATTTACCGATAGCTATTTTCATAACCTGCGGGTAGTTAGATCAAAATCCCAGGGAACTCTTAAGTTGTCTCGTCGCCCTGCCCAATTTTTCTTTATAATCACCAAAAATAATCAGAACCTCAAGTTAGAGCAACTCTCAGATGGAGAAAAGATGCTGTTAATGTTGGTGACTGACTTGGCGCGGCGATTTGCCATTGCTAATCCTGGTTTGGGAGTTAATGCGTTGGAAGGTGAAGGTATTGTTTTAATTGACGAAATCGATTTACATTTGCATCCCCAATGGCAAAGAATCGTAATTCCCAGCCTAACCCGTACCTTTCCGAATTGTCAGTTTATCGTGACAACTCACTCACCTCAAGTTCTGAGTAACGTGAAACGAGAAAATGTATTTATTTTAGAAGACTATCAACTTATTGAAGTAACGCCTCATACCTATGGTAGAGATAGCAATTCAATTTTATATGAATTGATGGGGGTGAAAGAACGCCCCAATCAAGTGCAGGATAAAATCAATGCTTGTTTTGCTTTGATTGATGAAGATAAAATAGAGGATGCTAAAATTAAACTGCAAGAACTCGCTGAGTTACTAGGAGAAAATGACCCGGAAGTTGTTCGGGGTCAAACGCTGATTAGTTTTTTAACTGACTAGCATGAAGCATATTGTCAAAGGGAACGAGCCCCGCTCATTGTTGGAACACCGCTCACAGCCTTACGCTGATTATGATAACTATCCGCAAAAAGATGATCTACGCCAATCATTACTGATTGAGCAAGGATATATTTGTTGTTACTGTATGCAACGTATAGCTCACGATACTATGAAGATTGAGCATTGGCAACCCCGGAGTATTTATCCAGATTTACAATTAAATTACAAAAATTTGCTCGGTGCTTGTCAAGGTAATGAAGGTCAACCTCAACGTTTACAACATTGTGATACGAGAAAGGGTGAAACAGAAATTACGATTAATCCGGCTGACTCGAGTAAGAACTGTGAGAAGTTAATCAAATACAGCAGTAGGGGTGAAATCTACTCTGATGATGAAACGATTAATAACGAATTAAACGAGGTTTTGAACCTCAATTCAGAAACTTTGATGAGAAATCGCAAAGTGGCTATGGATGCTGTGATTGAGGGGTTGAGTAAAAAATATCCATCTAAGTCTTGGACGGTTGGCATTTTCAGTAAGGAAATTGCCAAATTTGCCAATGTCAACAAAAAAGCTAAATATAGACCTTATTGTCAATTTGTTGTTTTTCTCTTAAAGAAAAAATTATCCGTGGCGAAGAACCAAGCCAAAAGCCAAGGGTAAAATAATATATCCTAGACTTCTGCCTTTATTTCCTGTTCCCTGCTTTCAAGAGAGTCAAGTAGGTTGGGAAAATGCACAATACGACTGGGAAGTGTGTATTGAACATCGGGAGACTGGGCAGCCCGTTACCATCCCGATCTGTCTGCCGACACTGTTTTAGAAGCATATCAGTGGCAGGCTCTTTATTGCACGGTTCATCATCACTCTAACTCCCCTGACTCTCCTCCCATTTTAAGAGATGCTGTGCGTTGGATTGCCCAACTTGGGTGCTTCCTAGTCTGCTCTCATGATGGTGAACTAGGGGTTAAAACTATTGGGTAAGGTCTGCGACGACTCCATAACATTGCCCAGACTTGGCTTTTACTTTCCCCCAAAACTACTGCTAAAGTCAAGGGAATTTATGTTAAGAAAGATGTGAGTAATGCATAGCCTAAGCTGTCATGCATTTAAATTGGGTATTAGTAGCGAGCTTTCTGGCTCGCACTACAATGCCGAACAGCTTACAAGGAGGGAAGTCAAAGGATGCTTCGCTTTTGTTGAATGGAAGGGGGAACCGGACTCCCCTCTCCTTGCAGGAGAGGGGCTGGGGGAGAGGTCAAATCGTAAATTCGCCCGCAATATCTGACCAAATTATTATCAAAGTGGATAGCTTGCTTGTAGTCGGCGCTTTAGCGCCGCTAACGAAGAGGACTAAAGTCCTCACTACGAACAAACTTAAAAATTTATGATATCCCCGAAGATAAGCGTCGGACGAAGATACACAGTATTCTTAAGTCTTATGGGCAGTGGATGCAGTATAGTGTGTTTGAGTGCAGTTTGACGGATACCTAATATGCCAAATTGCGATCGCGTCTTTCTAAGGTGATTAAGCCAGACCAGGATAGCATTCGCTTCTATTTCCTCTGTGGCTGTTGTCAAGGGAAGGTTGAACGCATCGGCGGCGAACCCATAAGGGATAATTCGATTTTCTTTGTCTGATGCGACAACCAGTAGGTGTTTTTTTCGGGGAGTCAAAATTTGAGGCTGTATTCCTTATGCTGTCAGGGATACAGCCTTTTTCGCGAATGAGGAGGTTGTCGCAATGGCTCAAAGGCTTATTCAGAAAGGATTTGAGACTTTTTTGTTGGCGGGGGTTGTCAAAACCGACGGCTGAAATGCTATAGTTAGAGGAGGTTATCGCAATCGAACCTTGAAAACTAAATACAGCAAGCGTTTCAGAGGTCGGCAGTCGAAATCCTCTATAATCCCTATCAGGGATTGAAACAAGTACCTACGCCCTGTGTTTATGCTGCTCCTAGTTGTCGAAATCCTCTATAATCCCTATCAGGGATTGAAACGTATCAGCCGGGATTAGTGGCGCGATCGCAGGGACGTCGAAATCCTCTATAATCCCTATCAGGGATTGAAACGAGCAAAAAACGAATTAAGGTATTTCCTGGAATAAAAGTCGAAATCCTCTATAATCCCTATCAGGGATTGAAACCAATAAATTGATTACCCGATCCTTTTGCCCCGACGTCGAAATCCTCTATAATCCCTATCAGGGATTGAAACCTTTTTTATCAAATACCACGTAAGGTGACTCTAATGTCGAAATCCTCTATAATCCCTATCAGGGATTGAAACAAAGCCCTTGGATACTCGCCAATATCTCTCCAGTAAGGTCGAAATCCTCTATAATCCCTATCAGGGATTGAAACTGCTGCTTTCCACTTATAAACTACGTTATTCCAAGTCGAAATCCTCTATAATCCCTATCAGGGATGCAAACTATGCCCCATAGTCTAATTCTCAACCTGCTTCCCCAATCGCCAATTCCACCACAGTTTCTCAGTGGACGCCACTTACACGCCCTATTTCTCAACCTGGTAAGTTCTGTCGATAGAAACCTAGGCGATTATCTCCACGAAGCCAAATCCGATAAAGCCTTCACCCTGAGTCCCCTACAAATTCAGCATCGCAGTGATTCAGCATCAGCAAACCTCCACTGGCAACACCATAAACCAATTCCCCAAGGAACTCCCTGTTGGTGGCGAATTTCCCTACTTGATGATACCTTATTCAGTCAATTAACCCACCTGTGGCTAAACCTGAATCCGGAACAACCCTGGCATTTAGGTCCAGCTAACTTGCAGATTACCAGTATTCTAGGAACACCCCAAAAAGGGATGCCTGGATGTTGGGCAAATGCTCTCAGTTATCAACAATTATACGACCAAGCCTCGACGCGCGATCGCACTCTGAATTTCGCCTTCTCTACCCCCACCGCATTTCGTCAGAGTAAATATGATTGTGCCTTACCCACAAGGGAATTAGTCTTTAACAGTTTAATTAAGCGCTGGAATCAATACAGTGGCATAGAATTCTCGAAAACATTAGTCGATCATGTTTTCCCCAGTTTCTTTGAGATTCACACCGAATTAGTTGCCGATTCTCGCAGTAAATTTATTGGCTGTGTTGGCGCACTCAATTTTCGGATTATGGGACAAGTTGAAGCGGAGACAATTCAGCAAATTAACGCTTTAGCCGATTTTGCCCTCTATTCTGGCGTGGGGCGGAAAACCACAATGGGAATGGGGATGGTGCGACGGATATCCCAAGGGGGAATGCTAAGATAATCACCAAGCGGAAAACGACACTTTGGTTTTGTTCTACAATGACAAAGGTATTTTACTTATTTTTTTTAGAGGATTAGGACGATTAATCATGGACGAGCAAAAAATTTTAGCAAGAATTACAGTCAATCCAAAAATTTTTAGTGGAAAGCCAATTATTCGAGGACGCCGTTTAGCCGTTGAACACGTTCTAGGAATGCTGGCAGCAGGTGATACAGTCGAGACATTGCTAGTTGGTTATCCCTGGCTAGAACCGGAAGATGTACAAGCTTGTTTACTTTATTGACAAATGACGAATAACAAATGACGAATGACGAATGACGAATGACGAATGACTAATCCAATTCCCGGTAATCTGGTAACGTCGTATCAATCGCTATTCCGTCGCGAATCACCACGCGATCGCACTGATGACGTGATAACAATTCACTGTAACTCCGTCCCTTAAACCAAACCAAATTCGCCGCCAACCCCACACCAATTCGCCCCACATTCCCCAACCCCATCAAATCCGCCGCCGTTTTCGTCACCATCGCCGGAGACTCCCCATACAACCCATCCAAATGGGCAACTCTCACCCCTTGATTAAACACCTCCAACACATCATGATCCCCAAACCCAAAAAACGGATCACGACAATTATCACTCGCCAACGTCACCCCAATCCCATACTCCTGTAACTCCTGAATCAGCGTCACCCCCCGCCAACGCGGTGTTCTCCCCAACTTCCGATCCTGTAAATACAAATTCGATAACGGTAAACTCACCACCCCAATCCCCGCCTCCTTCACCAGCGCCAACGTCTCCGCCACCACCTCCGGCGACTGCACCGCCAAACTACAACAATGTCCACAAACAATTTGTCGCCCAAACCCACACCGTAGCGCCGCTTCCGCCACCTTCCTCAAACACATCGACTCCGGATCATCCGTCTCATCCACATGAAAATCCAGCGCCAAATCCCGTTCCTGCGCCAGCCGAAACACCCGATTCAACTGCGCCTCCAACTCCGGATTCATATACGCCACCCCCCCTAAAACACCCCCCACCTCCGCCACCAAATCCGCCAACTTTACCCCTTCCGGCGTCAAATAATAATCCAGCGACACCAAAGCCACCGCCTGCAACACCAATCGATTCGCCCACTCCTGCTGTAACTGCTGAAACACGCCAAAACTAATCGCCGCCTGTTCGCCAAACGCATCAATATGAGTGCGAATCGCCTGAGTACCATGGGCATAACTACACCTCAACCCAAACGCCATGCGGCGATACACATCCTCCGCTTGCCAATACTGCAAACTATCCTGCTGCACCCTCGCCAACGCACTATCAAACGTTCCATCCAGATTCGGCGTGCGTTCCCAAATATGCCCCTTATCCAGATGAGTATGCACATCCACAAACCCAGCCCAAACCTGTCCCCCCTGCACATCCACCACCATATCTGCGATCGGCTGAGAATTCGCCCGCACAATTTGCGCCACTTTTCCCGCAGCCACCTGAATATCCACTAAACACAACCCCTCAGAGGTGCGATTCTCCCAAATCGATTTATCCTCAACCTGTAACATTGAGAGTGGCACACGAGCATTTTTCAGCCAATAGCGCGGTTTTGATGGAATCACACTCATCAACTTTCCCCCTCAAAGCACCTAAAATATTATATCCTCGTCCGTAGTTGGTAGTTTGTAGTAATGGATGCGAGCATAAGCTGTTCGGCATTCAAACCTTAATGTCAACAATGACGAAATCCTTGTAGTGCGTTAAGCGAAGCCATGCCGCAGGCTTTGCATCTTGCTCGCTAATAATACCCAATTAAAATGCATGACAGCCTATCCAATGAGCAAAACATCAACACTACCTGATCAATAAAACCAATCCCTACAGAAAAAGGGCAGATTGTATTGTTCATTTATTGGTAAAATCAGGCATATTTCCTTGTTCAATTATCGGTTATGCAGAGTCATTAGGACATCAGATAAATGCCGCTTATTGCGTCGATGCACGTTTAGTGTCCTAACCGTTGTGGCGGTTGCTATATCGGTGAGGCAGGGCGGGTTTCGTTGTTCCGTTAGTTCTAACTAGCAAAATTTAGTCCCTAAACCCGCCCCTACATTATCTCAACCCGCCCCGACATTATCTCAACCCACACCGACATTATCTCAACCCACCCCGACAAATTCCCCATGACTACCAAAAATTCCCTAATCCTTTGGACATCCCTCAGCCTAAATCTACTCTTTATCCTCCTCTTCACCATCTTAATCATTCGCAGAGGCGGCATTCCCTACCTGATCAGTAAACTCCCCTTCCATCAACAAGTCGAACAAACCATAAAAATAGCCCGTCGTCGCAACACCTATCAATCAACCTATCACCATATCCGAAAACAAATGTTTGAGCAAATGCCCAACTCCGAAACCGAAATTATCTTCATCGGCGATAGTCTCACCGATCAAGGTGAATGGGCAGAACTCCTCGGAAACGCCAATATCCGCAATCGTGGCATATCTGGAGATACCACCGACGGCGTTCTCAATCGCCTCAATGAAATCACCGCATCCCACCCCCAAAAACTCTTTATAATGATCGGCGCAAATGACCTATGGAATGAACACAAACCCCCCAGGGAAATTGCCCAAAACTATCGCCTCATCCTGGAACAAATTCAACAGCAAACCCCAGAAACCCAAGTCTTTATTCAAAGCCTATTACCCATGAACACCATCCACTATTCCATCAGTGTCAAAAACTCTGATATTATTGCCGTCAACCGCCACCTGCAAGAGCTAGCCAACGAATTTTCCTATACTTACATTGATTTACATCAACACTTTACCAACGATCAGAAACAACTTGACCCCGTATACACCATTGACGGCGTGCATTTAAACGGCAAAGGATACCTCAACTGGGCTAAAAATGTTAATCCTTACGTCAACCAATAAGTACCTAAACAGAGAGACACTCCTAAATGAATAACCCAGCCATCCTCTATTTCTTTTGTGGAAAAATGGCAGCCGGAAAATCAACCTTAGCCAAACAGCTAGCCAATGACCATAATGCCATCCTGCTAGTTGAAGATGACCTACTCTCCCAACTCTATCCCGAAGAAATCAGTGATATTCCCAGTTACATTAAATATTCTGGGCGTCTCAAAAATGCCATTTCTGATCACATCTGTACGCTTTTATTAAAGGGAATCTCAGTTGTTCTAGATTTTCCCGCCAATACCCAAAATCAACGTCAGTGGTTCCGTCAGCTTATCGAGAGAACTAATGCTACTCACGAGCTTCATTTTATCGATGCAACCAACGATCTGTGTAAACAACAGCTCAAGAAACGCAGCCAGGATAAACCAGACGGAGCCGCATTTACCAGCGATATCGAATTTGAGGCGATAACAAAATACTTTCAGCCTCCAAAAGATACAGAACGATTCAATATCATCAGGTATGAACGCAGCTAATTATTACATCCAGTCGATGGGAATGCTGAAGCAGATCCGTTGCTTCAAAACCCTATTTGATAGAGTCAACCCCCAAAAGATAGATATCCGTCTTTTTTCTCTCCCACTTACGCATCAGAGCAAAAGTCTATCATTCGAGTTATGATTCCATCACCGTTGAACTTCTAAGCTAAAAGCACTAAGCTAAAAGTAGGTTTAATTCCAGAAAAAAATTAACCTGTTGCCGAATTAACAAGTTTATATGCGAATTTTCACACCAAAACTCCTAACAGGTACAATACTAAGTGCCATACTTTGTGCTGTTGCGGGAACCTCTGCGATCGCACGTCCCCTGGGCGAAGGTTCACTCAATCCCAATACTCCTAATACAACAGAAGCTGAACCCGTGCAACCCAAACACGGAGAAGTTGTCAGCCGCGTCTCTAACTTTGCCACAATTGAAATGGACAATGGTGAACACAAAACAATTGCCGTCGCCCGTTGGAAATTGGATCGATTAGAAGCCGGAACCGACGTGTGGGTGGCGTATGGTCGAATTGTCGCCATTGAATTCTCAAGATAAACGCCTCAAAGGTCATATCGTAGCCGACGCAGATTATGCTATACCCAGGCAAGAGGGAATTTCTGAAATGAAATTCAGTCTATCTATATTTGACTATACTTTTACCGAAAAATTGGGTATAAAGCCTTGTCCTTTAGGACGACTTTGTTTTAGAATTAGCTTAGAGGAAAGGGTATTAAACCTCTATAAAAACCCAAAGCCGAGAGGCATCGCACCTTGAAAACTAGGCTTAGAGGGTTCTGTACAGGAAAGCTTGTACAGGTAAAAAGTCTAAGCAACAAGCACGCCCAAAACACATTTTTTCTTGTTTTCTCGCTTTACGATAGGGCATATCGAAACTAGCTTCTGTAATGGAGCAAAACGCTTCTGGAGAGATGCTCCTCTAATATGAAATAGGACCCCTGTTTCATAGTAAGAGCGCTCGATGAAAGAAGCGCTACTCACGCCTTCAGGCTGAGGAGTGTCAAAAACTATTCACCCAATACGCTTGCAAATAGAATCGGGTTTGTAGGGGCGGGTTTAGGAATTTTCGTTTGGCTATTAATGGTAACGTTTGTACAAAACCCGCCCTGACTCAGTTCAAGAAACACCCCTGCACCCCTACACCCCACACCCCACACCCCACACCCTCCTCTACAGCCGTGGCAAAATTTCCGGTAAAAGTTGACCCGGTACCTGAGAAAGTGCCAGATTCTGCCCACTGATTCCTTGTTCCTGGTAGAACGTGCGAATGGTTTTAATGATATAGTCCAAAGAGGTTTGGTAAACATCCGATCGCGCCGCTACTCCCATACAAGCTTGAACATGCTGATGCAGGGCGGTTTGTAGATGGTGGGATTGATCCTCTTTTACCCCACCCAAAGACGGTTCAGTGGCAAACTGGTAATGGGCAAGTCCCAAATTATTCCGAGTGGCGATCACATCAAAATTAACCGATGTCGGCGGATGATTCTGCGCCAATTTCTCGGCTAACGCGATCGCGACCTCGTAAGCCGCGATACAATGGCGTAAATAGTCTGCCCGTCTCTGAGAGTCTTCCACACAGCGATCCGCCAGATGCCAATACGCCGTACCCAAATTATTCTGAGTCGCGGCACAAGCAGCCGCAGACACCTCTGGGGTACGATATGTTAACGCATCTTTATAGGCTATCACCGCTAACTCCAGCCAGGTTTCGGGTTGTTCATACTGTGCCAGATTCCAATAAGCTGTGCCTAAATTATTTTGAATCATCGCCCAATTCGTGGCATTCGAGCGACTATTGTAATAACACAGGGCTTCCGCATACGCCCCAATTGCTGCCTGTAAGTTATTGACAGGAGAGTGATGTTGTGCTAGATGCCAATACGCCGTACCTAAGTTATTTTGGGTAGAGGCATATTTAAGCGGGTCATTTTCTGGATTACGATAGTGTAATGCTTCTTCGTAGGCTCGAATCGAGAGTTCTAAGTTATCCGCGACATCGTTATAGCGAGCCAAATCCCCATAGGCTGCCCCTAAATTATTTTGGATCATGGCATAGGTGTGGGGCGCGTCTTGAGCCGTTAATTTGGTTAATGCCAATTGATAAGCTTGAATCCCCTGTTCCAGATAAGATAGACGCATCCCTGTATCCTGGGGACACCGGGAGAGCATCCAGTAAAGATTCCCCAAATCATTAAGAACATCCGCCACGTAAGGCGAGGTATCATCTAACCATTGCAACGCCTGCTCATACGCCTGAATCGCGATCGCTAAATTTTCTTCTGAGGTGTCTCCTTGTTCAATCGCATGACGGTAATGATTCCCCAGTTGTAAATACGCCTCAGCGGGCGACGCAGCTTGGGGAAGATCTGGGGATTCCGTTGATGTATCCGCAGGATGTTGGGATATAGGCGGATTTTGCGGCGGTACTGGTGTTTCTTCCATCTCAAAGTCCACCGCCCCCAGCATCCCTTTACCATTCAGATTAGCACCAGACTTCCCGTTAGTCGGGACAATCAGGGGTTCAACCTCCTCGCGAGAGTGTCCATTGTTGCCCACACTATTCTGGAACAACTGCCAATCCAGATTTTCGTCCACTTCCTGGGTTAGCACCGTCTGCAAGGTTTCTTGGAACGAAGCCTTTGTCTCCTCTGTCTCCTCTGTCTCCTCTGTCTCCTGAGTGATCACCGCCGTGGGAGAAGCTTCGGGTTGGGTTGCACCAACCGGGGGGAGTGGTGTGGGTTCTCCTTCAAACTCGAATACCCCAGTATGCCACCGCCAAAATTCCGGTACAGACTGGACAATGGAATGGAACCAAGGGCGGGGTAGCCAGAGTATCACATTGGCGTCTAACTGGGGCAAATAGCGCTCAATGGACTGTAAACGCCGGAGAAACAGTTGCTGTACCGTTGGGGATTGACGGGTTAAGCGTTCAACACCCAGGAGTTGGAAACTGGGAGGGGATGTAGTGATGGGAGAATGGCGATTTTGAGCTAACCAGGCAGCTACTTGGGCAAAGGGATGGGGATCATTGACATTAATGTTGAGGCTGACTAAATTAGTAGAGCCTGAACCATTAGCAGGCGCGATCGCAGAGGTTGTCCCCAACTCCCCATGAAGTTTGTCCGCCAGACGATTCCGCAGACTCAGATCATCACAAATCGCCACCAAAATTTGACGCCGTAGTCCGAGACTGAGAACAAGTTTCAAGCGTTTATAGATTTGCCGATTCCAGCTCGAAATTTTATGGGCAACAGTATCCGTTACAGTCATGCTGGCAGGGTCCAGGAGCGTCGGGCAACAATAGGACTAGATTTAGGGGGAAGACTAGATCGTAATCTTAATATGACTCTTCCTATTATTGTTGCCTAAGTCAGGACTTATTGGGCTGCTCATGGATTAAAGGTGTTCTATGCCATCACCATAGAGACGTTGCTGGCAACGTCTCTACCATAAGATGCGTCCTAACCGCTATGGCGATTGCTATACCTGGTTAAGCTTCTACCTCAACCGGTTCGGGTTGGGGTTCGGGGGGAAGTTCCTGTTTCAGCGTCAGATAACGAATCACCTCATCTCCATAGCGCATCGCTCGCTGAAGCTGAGCCACATGAGTCGGGGGCGCTTTATAGTTCATTTGGATGTAGACGCCTTCGCGGTGTCTTTCGATGGGATAAGCCAAACGACGCTTACCGCGATGTTGGATTTCAATCTCCTCACCGCCTTGCTCTTGCAGGAGATCTTTATACTTGGTCACCGCTTGGTTAACCTGCTCCTCTGACAAATCAGGACGCAGGATGTACATCATTTCGTAACTATCGCTCACAAATGGTCTTCTCCTTATGGACAATTGGGCTTCTTTTGCTGATTCGAGATAGCCACAGCGTTTGCACCAAGAAGCTATCCCGCTCAAAGAAGCAAGGATAGGAGCAGATTTGACTGCTTTACTCTATGGCAAATCTGGGTTCTTTCCTACCTCTAGGCTTGAGTGCAGACAATCCACCCAGATTATACTCTTGCAATTTTACTATTTTTTGTATGCCTAAATATGCATAGTTCTGTATAGGTTTTTCGGAACGGTCTTATTATAGTCTCGGAATGCCCTCCCGCGACTTAGGCAGCACTTTGTTTTCGTTAACTGCTTGTTTCCTATACTACAGCAGTATAGACTATCCGAAAAATTTTAAAAGCCGTCCGACAAGACAAGGACGCGGCTTGTGACCCATTATTTCCGGTCAATCAAAATCCCATACCAGTAGAATGCTCTCATTCAATTACCCAGGAATCTCTAATATCATGGCGCAGCGCTACGTCCGAATTAAAACGGCTCAAGGGCAAACCTACTATGGCTTGCTGCAACTCAACCGCAGTATCCAAGTTTTAGATGCACCGCCGTGGCTACAGGGTCAACCGACTGATCTGGAGTTGACACCGGATAGTTATACATTGTTGGCTCCCTGTGCGCCATCCAAGATTGTCGCCGTTGGCAAAAATTATATGGATCACGCCGTTGAAATGGGAACACCTGTTCCCCAGGAACCCTTGTTGTTTCTCAAACCACCGACAACCATAACGGCGGCGGATCGAGACATCCAGTTTCCGCCTCAGTCAAAACGGGTGGACTATGAGGGAGAGTTGGCGCTGGTGATTGGTGAACTCTGTGTAGACTGTACGCCCGAACAAGCCCAAGGAAAAATTTGGGGGTACACCATCGCCAACGATGTCACCGCTCGTGACTTACAAAAACAAGACGGTCAATGGACGAGGGCAAAGGGTTTTAATACCTTTTGTCCCCTAGGTCCTTGGATTGTGCGGGAGGTGAGTGCTGGGGCGAAGTTGCAGACGTTTTTAAACGATGCGCCGGAACCGGTACAATCGGCATCCATTGATCAAATGGTATTTGCCCCGGATGTCTTAGTTTCCTATATTTCTCAGATTATGACCCTGCTTCCTGGAGATGTAATCCTTACCGGTACGCCACGAGGGATTGGTCCAATGGAAATCGGCGATCGCGTCCGTGTGGAAATTGAAGGGATTGGTCATTTAGAGAACACCGTTGTTCCCCGTTCTGCACCCGTCACTCTTTAACCTGGGTTAAACGGTTTTTCAATAATCCTCAAACCCTTACATAAACGAATGACGAATGACGAATGACGAATGACCAATGACCAATGACCAATGACCAATGACGAATGACCAATGACCAATGACCAATGACCAATGACGAATAGACCAATCATCGAACTTGGGCGTAAACCGCTTCCGAAAGTGTGGGAATTTCGGCGTAGCGCCCCAGCAATGACTGAACTATCCCATAGCCGCAAGCCGCAAGCGTACCTAAAAAGATCACATTGGATAGGGTTTCGATGAAAAAGTTCGCTCCCAATCCTCGTCCGAGAATGCTCATGGCAAAACTACATAGAACCAGTAGAATATCTAAAAGAATCGCCTGCATCGTATTAAAACGAATAAAGTGGGCAATTCTTTCATTCCTGACAACGGCTAAAAATAAGACAAAGAAAAGAATCAGTCCCGCAAATGGAATTGTTCTTTGAATGAAAATTAAAGGAGAGAGCGGTACAAGAATAATATTTAGGACAGGAAACTGTCTGAGTAGAAAAATACCAAACGGCAGTGCGTACAATAAAGGCAGCAGATAGGGCAGCGCTGCAAAAATTCGCTCTTTAACTGTTGTTGAGCCGCGCCAAGTCATCGTTGCTTCTCCTTTTCGGGTGGTTCAAATCGCTATCTAGCTATTTTCAGGATAACGTAGGTGACCCGTTTCGATGAACGCGGTCATCGCTTGTTATGGGTTTTATGTCAGGATTTATGAATTATTTCCGACTCGGACAATAGTTCAGTTGATTGTCCCAGATGATAAACTATTCAAGGTTAGCGATGCGGAAACCCATTTCGCACTCATATTGCTCCGGTTGATGGGGTGTGAGTTTACGAATGGCATGACCACATCCGAGCTTACCCCGACGCCAACGGGGTTGACCTTTGCTGTCAGCCAGCAAACAGCTTTGACAAACTTGAGTCGGGGACAAAATTTGCTCTTCGGTAAGGATAACTAACATAGAACGCCTCCGGTCAATTCCACTAGAGCGCTGATCCCATCTTAATTTACGTCTATAGCTAGAGGCTCTAAATCAACACAGAGCTTAACTCAACTAGCGTAAATCGCCTTTCTCAGTTTTCTGATCATCTCAACCGCTACACCGTCACAACCATGGCAATAGAATCAGGAAAAATGTACCATTGCTCTCCCAGCTTCCTAACCCCACCCCAACACTTATTCCAGCAGTTAGAGGTGGGTCAGGGTTTGAGCAAAGCAACGGCAACGGGCAATGTGGTAAAACGTTTATGAACCCAACTGCACGGCAATAGCATCGTAAGGGATTGACGGACGTGACTCAAACAAACTTAGATTTTCTCGCCCAAACAGACCCAGAAGTCGCTGAGGGAATCAGCCAAGAACTCCAGCGTCAGCGTGACCATCTGGAACTGATTGCTAGTGAAAACTTTACCTCGCCTGCGGTACTGGCGGCTCAAGGCTCAGTCTTAACCAATAAGTACGCCGAAGGCTTACCCGGAAAGCGCTACTATGGCGGTTGTGAATTCATCGATAAGGTAGAACAGCTTGCCATTGACCGGGCTAAACGGCTCTTTGGTGCAGCTCATGCCAATGTCCAACCCCATTCCGGCGCTCAAGCCAATTTTGCAGTATTCCTGGCGCTGCTCAAGCCGGGAGACAGGATTATGGGGATGGATTTATCCCATGGAGGACACCTCACCCACGGTTCGCCTGTGAATGTGTCGGGGAAGTGGTTTAAGGTTTGTCACTACGGCGTTAACGCTGACACCGAGCAACTGGATTATGATCAGGTGCGCGAACTTGCCATCAAAGAACGCCCCCAGATGCTGATTTGTGGCTATTCAGCTTATCCGCGTATTATCGACTTTGAAAAATTCCGCAGCATTGCGGATGAAGTGGGCGCTTATCTGTTGGCGGATATTGCTCACATCGCGGGGTTAGTGGCGACAGGTCATCATCCCAACCCTATTCCTCATTGTGATGTGGTTACGACCACCACCCATAAAACCCTGCGAGGAACCCGAGGCGGTTTAATTCTCACCCGTGATCTGGAACTAGGGAAAAAGCTGGATAAAGCGGTGTTCCCAGGAACTCAGGGCGGTCCATTAGAACATGCGATCGCGGCGAAAGCTGTGGCGTTTGGTGAAGCGTTACAACCCTCATTCAAAGACTATTCGGCGAATGTGATTGAAAATGCCCAAGCCCTCGCCAGTCAACTGCAAAAACGGGGTCTGAAAATTGTCTCTGGCGGGACGGATAATCATTTAATGCTCGTGGATTTACGCTGTATTTCCATGACTGGGAAACGGGCAGATCAACTGGTGAGTGGTGTGAATATTACCGCGAATAAAAATACGGTTCCCTTTGATCCAGAGTCTCCATTTGTCACCAGTGGCTTACGTCTCGGTTCCCCGGCGATGACGACACGCGGGATGGGAGTCGCTGAATTTATCGAGATTGGTGATATTATTGCCGATCGCTTACTTAATCCAGAGGATGAAACCATCGCCGCTGATTGTCGGCGTCGTGTGGCTCAATTGTGCGATCGCTTCCCCTTATACCCCCATCTCAATATTCCTGTACCTACATTGGTATAAATTTGTCATTCGTCATTCGTCATTTGTCATTCGTCATTCGTCATTTGTCATTCGTCATTTGTCATTCGTCATTTGTCATTCGTCATTCGTCATTCGTCATTTGTAATATAAGGGAGCCTCAAGTCGGCTGTTTGCTATTCTCTATTTTGCCCAAGGACAAATGACCAAGGACAAAGGACAAAGGAACCAATGAGCGCAGAAATCATTTGTGTTGGTACAGAGTTACTACTGGGGGATATTCTGAATACGAATGCCCAGTTTTTAGCCCTCGAACTGGCAAATCTGGGTATTCCTCACTACTATCAAACCGTTGTGGGAGATAATCCCTCTCGGTTAAAGCAAGTCTTGGCAATAGCGTGCGATCGCTCAGCGATTCTGATTTTTACGGGTGGACTTGGACCGACGCCAGATGACTTGACCACGGAAACCTTAGCGGATTTTTTCGGTGTTCCCCTGATTGAGCAATTTGACATCATTGAGGATATTGCTCGCAAATTTGCTGAACGGGGGCGTCAAATGACCCCCAGTAATCGCAAGCAAGCCCTAATTCCGGAAGGGGCGAAGGTTTTACCAAACCCTAAGGGAACTGCACCTGGGATAATCTGGCAACCGCGCCCCGGTTTGACGATTCTTACTTTTCCCGGTGTTCCCAGTGAAATGCAGCGGATGTGGCGAGAAACGGCGGTTCCCTATCTCAAAAGTCAAGGCTGGGGACAGCAAATTATCTACAGTCAAACCTTACGATTCTGGGGGATTGGGGAATCCGCGTTAGCCGAAAAAGTCGCGTCGTTTTTGGACTTAACCAACCCCACCGTCGCCCCCTACGCCTCTCAGGGAGAAGTCCGGTTACGAGTGAGCGCCCGTGCGTCATCTCAAGATGAGGCTATACACCAAATTGACCCCGTTGTCAAGCAATTAAAACAGATTGCCGGAGCAGACTATTTTGGGTCAGACGCAGATACCCTAGCGTCGGTGGTTGGTCAGCAATTGGGGGAGGCTCATCAAACCGTGAGTGTAGCCGAATCTTGTACGGGAGGGGGTGTGGGTAGTTTATTGACAGCAGTTCCCGGAAGTTCTGACTATTTTAATGGTGGGATAATTTCTTATAGCAATGACGTAAAAGTATCCTTACTTGGCGTTAAGTCATCAGATCTGGATAAATGGGGGGCGGTGAGTAAACAGGTTGCCAAGCAAATGGCATTGGGTGTGCGATCGCGGCTGACGACGGATTGGGGTGTGAGTATTACTGGCATTGCTGGACCCGGCGGTGGGAATGAATCTAAGCCAGTGGGGTTGGTGTATATCGGTCTGGCGACGCCAGATGATAGAGTTGAATGTTTTAAATATAACTTGGGTCGCGATCGCGATCGGGCTTCGGTTCGTCATTGGAGTGCCTGTTATGCCCTCGACCAACTGCGACGCCGACTATTGGAGCAATATCATTAGGCTCACATCTAACTTGAGTTATAACTGAAAGTAGGGAAGCTAAAACCGTTGCGATCGCAGGATCGACTTCATATTCCATTTAGGGGATAGCTAGGCTGTGGGGTTGTGTGTTATGCTGAACGTTAAGAAATGCAACAGATGGGTTAAAACGATCCAGACGGTGTATAGGAATAGGAAAACCGCTCAGTTTAATATCAGCGTCATAGTCTTAACTGGGGCAAGGTTTTCACCAAAGCGCCTAATAAACAAAGCGCCCAAGAGTTCCCAAAGTAGTGCTGAAAAAGGCTTCTAGCACTCGTCCTGTTGTTAAGACGGTCAAAAACCTATTAAGTTGTCTCACAGGAGCATTCAGTTTAATGGATTATATAGAAAAGGTGTTGGAAAAACTGAAAGAATGGGCACGCAAGCTGGTTGGAACCCTCTTGGGTCCTGAACCTCAGCCGGAACCAGAACTCATCCCCATTCCGGTGAATAATCCACGCCGTCGTTCTCGATAATTAGTTAACGTGCCGAATGAAGCTCGGAGTTCTTTGAGTCTTCTCGTCCTCCATGGTCCAAACTTGAATCTTCTAGGACTCCGAGAGCCTGGTATTTATGGGTCTGTAACCTTGGCAGAAATTGACCAACTCCTGCAACAGGAGGCAAAGTCATTATCCTGCAAAGTTGTGACGTTACAATCCAACCATGAAGGTGTTTTAGTTGATGCCATACAAGCAGCGAGAACGCAGCATCAGGGGATATTAATTAATGCTGGTGCTTATACTCATACCAGTGTAGCCATACGCGACGCCTTAGCCGCCGTAGCTCTGCCTGTAGTGGAAGTACACTTGAGTAATATCTATCAGCGCGAACCATTTCGACATCACTCATTCATCGCCCCCATAGCTGTCGGTCAGATCAGCGGTTTTGGTGCCGAAAGTTATCGCTTGGGACTCTTAGCTCTCGTCCATACCCTGAAAACAGGGGCAAGAGCAAATTAATGCAGCATTCTCTTCTGTGCCGATTTCAAGGAGCATTACTGGGTAGCTTAATCGGTGAGCTAGTCAGCCATCACCTTGATCAAGGACTTGGTAATCCAGTTGGCAGAGAATCGCTTCAGTTCACCACAAGCCAACCCAAACCGAGTCAGTCCCACCTCTGTATTCCCAAACTCTCCCCTTGGAGTCAAATCGCCACTTGTGGAATCGAGAGTTTAATTGACACAGGCAGGCTGGATATAGACGATTGGCTCATTCGCTGTCGCCAAACCCAACCCTCACTCCTAGAATTGAAAGGGAAAGCACAAAGCAGCAAAGCAGCTGTGGCAACTCTGCCAATGGCGCTTTTTTTTCACGAAAATCAAGAGTGGTTACGGCAACACCTGGTTCAGGCGGCAGCAATTTGGCAACTCGAAACCAACGCCTCGGTTGGGGTGTTGGCAATCGCTACCGCCATGGCTCTGACTCTCACCGAAACCCTTAACCGAACAACCCTGATTCCCCACATCCTGAGATGCTTAGGGACAGAGCCAACCCTCTTAGCCTACCGATTACAACAGATCCAAACCCTCATAGAAGCAGGTGCAGATTTAGAAACCACCACGAGGAAGGTGCGCCGTCTACCAGCAAATTTAGGTAATAGGGGGGATGCATCAGATATGGCGATCGCTTTAAGCTTTTATTGTTTCCTCTATACACCCGAAGATTTTCGTCTCTGTGTCATCCGTGCCGTTCGTAGTGGTTACCACAACCCAATAACGGCGGCTTTGACAGGGGCATTAGCGGGTGTTTATAACGGTATCAACGGTATTCCAGTAAGCTGGCGAGTTGCTGCCCTAAAAATTCCGGTCTTCAAAGAGAGGCAAAAATTAACAGACCAATTACTAGCGGTTTGGCTAGGGGTTTACGATCAAAAACAAATCAATGGTCGGTACAAACAAGCAGCCGTTGCTGCACCGAATATCATTCAACGTCGTTTATAAGTTATAGATAGGTGGGTAAGCCATGTTTTGTCAGCTAAAAAGAGCTAAACTCAAACATGACAGCCGACTAACTCAAACCCAATAAACTAACCGCAAATCCCCACCTGTCTGCCTCGCGGTTTCACCGCCACCGCTCACCTAAACAGGCAACTCTTCTGCTATGAAAACGCTCCACTCGTTGACGCAACAGCTAAACCACCTGCGGCAAAAATCTGAGCAATTTCGTACCATCCTTCCATTCATTGGGTCTGATGGTCATCTTTCCCCTGAGAAAAAAAAGCCAGGTCATCCGTTAAAACAAACCCTTCCCTTCCTGGGGAGAAAAGGCAATTCACCACCATCAGCAAAGCGGCAAGGACGTTCACCCGTCATGTTTGTCTTAGCCGTCGTTTCTCTCACCAGCGTGATGGGAAACCGTTTTTACAATCAACCAACCCTCGATGTTGGTAGGGACGCCCCCTATACCATCCGCGCTCGCTTTGACGCCAGTGTTGAGGACACAAAAACCACAGAAGAAAAACGCAAAGAGGCTCAGACGGGTTCGTTCCCCGTTTTAATGCTTGACAAATCTTTGACCCAAGAGATTGATCAAAACCTACAACAATCATTGGACAAAATAGACCAATGGCGAGAAATGAGTGGTTCGTTTCCGTTTGTGCCAACCTCCGTCTTGTCCGCCGCCACCCAGCAGTATCTGCGCCATAGTGAAGCCTGGGAATGGCAAGCTATTGTTGCTTTCGTCGAAGATAATGCTCCGGTCAACCCCTTTGAGCCTGGAGTGGTTATCCCGAACCGAGAGAAAAAACCGTTGACTCGGGAGTTTATCCAAGCGGTAAGCGAATTGCAAAGTTACCGTCAATTAGCGTCTTCCCCAGCATTCTCTGAGTTGATGCAGACAGCCAGTAAAGCCCGTCAGGGTTACCAAAAGGCAGTGGCTCAACTGTCATCAAGTGTAACCCCGGAATCAACTCCTGCCTACGATGCATCCGTCCTCGATCTGCCGGATTCCGCTTGGCAGAAAACTCGACAGGGAATTCAGGATGCCACTCGCCACATTCTGACCCAAGGAATTCCGCCGGGATTGCCCTCGGATCTATTAGACAATGCGGTAGCGGTGCAGGTGAGTACGCTGATTCCGGCTGAGGCACAACCCTTAGCCCTGGAACTGCTGACCTCTAACTTAAAGCCCAATCTAATTGAAGATACAGAACAAACCAAACGCCGGGCAGAACAAGCTGCTCGATCGGTAGATCCGGTGATGGTGACGGCTCAAGCAGGAGAAGTCATTGTCGAAGCGGGCGAGGAAATTACCCAGGCGGATTTTGTTCTGCTGGATTACTATGGCTTGAGTCGTCGCGAAATTAACTGGATTGGGCTGATTGGATTTGGCGGTTTTGTTACTGGGGGAGTTGGTATTTTTTGGTTGGTCGAACGTCAAGTTCATCCCCCCCTGCGGCGACGCGACCATATTTTGGTGCTGCTGTTGAGTTTAAGTACACCCATCTTGGCACTATTGGGGGGGCAATATAATAGCCTGCCCGCGATTGGGTTGTTAGTGGGGAGTTTCTATGGGTCAAGCTTGGGTGCGACTGTGGTGACACTGTTGACTGGCTTGGTGACGTTTAGCATGGAGGTGAGCTGGGAATTTTTAATCGCGGGTGGTACCGGGGGTTTGGTGGGGGCGTTAGTTGCCGGACGGATGCGATCGCGGGAGGAATTGGCGTTGTTAGGCGGTATCGTGGGATTGACCCAGGGCAGCGTTCATCTCGTCCTGAATCTGATTATGAGTGCCAGTGCTGGCACAATTTGGTACGCGGTGCTACCGGGTGCGGCTCTCTACGGGGTATCGGGGTTAGCCTGGAGTATTGTGGCATTGGGACTCTCTCCTTATCTAGAACGCTTGTTTGATTTGGTGACGCCAATTCGGTTAGCGGAGTTGTCCAATCCGAACCGTTCATTGCTCAAACGGTTAGCCACCGAAGCGCCAGGAACATTCCAACATACCTTGTTTGTTGCCTCGTTAGCCGAAGCCGCCGCCCGTGAACTTCACTGTAATGTGGAACTGGTGAGGGCAGGTACTTTGTATCACGATATTGGCAAAATGCATGATCCGTTGGGATTTATTGAAAATCAAATGGGCGGTCCGAATAAACATGATCAAATTAACAACCCCCGTAAGAGTGCCGAGATTATTAAAAAGCATGTCTCTGAAGGGTTGGTCATGGCTCGCAAACATCAGTTACCGAAAGCGATTCGGGATTTTATTCCCGAACACCAAGGGAAACTGCTGATTTCCTATTTTTACTTTCAAGCCAAACAACGCGCTCAGGAAAAGGGAGAAGATTCGGTCAAAGAAGCAGACTTTCGCTATGATGGACCGATTCCCCAGTCGCGAGAAACTGGGATTGTCATGTTAGCCGATGCCTGTGAAGCGGCGCTGCGATCGCTTAAGGATGTTACCCCAGATACGGCTTTAATCACGGTTAAGAAAATCCTCAAAGCCCGATGGGAAGATAACCAGTTAGTTGATTCAGGGTTAACCAAAGAAGAATTATTGACTACGGCGGCAGTCTTTGTCAAAGTTTGGCAACAGTGCAATCACCAGCGGATTGCTTATCCAAAAGCGGCTCTGAGTTGTCAACCCTCTTCTCCAGTTTGAGCGACTACATCGGATTTTCTGCCCCGATATCAGATTTATAGATGAACCGGAAACCCGATAATAAAACTTACCCGATTTTTAACCGCGATCGCACTGACTAGTTGTTGGCAGATTTTTCGATTTTACCTATTAATCAGGCTCTTGTCATTAGCCCCCTGCATCATGGATGGCTATAATTGATTTACCTCATACGCATAAAACGTTTTTTTTGTCAAATTAACCCCAGAGCGAGTTGATTAAATTTGGTCATTAAGTACGTTTGTAGTATTTAATAATTTGCGCTTTTAGCTAGGAAAATAGACGTATTTTTAAGGCGTTGAGGCGTTTTACTTTTAAACTAGCTACAATAACAACACAATACAGGATTCATTTTTTTGATACTACAACCAAACCCAACGTAAAGTCAAGCTTTTCCAGGACTGTCCAGCTTCAGCCCTAAATCCGATTATCTTGATAAATTTAAAACTCAACGGATAAATCGAAAAGGTTTAGTTATGTGACAACAGATCCACCGATGAAGGTTCAACCGGATAGGATTATATCCCGACTATATTGCTTCGATGATTTAAATCCCGTAGTCATTGACTTTTTTTGTTGTTTAAGGTATTTTTTTACCATGGGAAAATGTGCGCTCCTATAGACCCTCTAGTACAGTAGGGATAATGGGGACTTCCCAGTAACTTCGCGATCGCACAACCTGGAAAAAAGAGTACCTCGCATCCAGTTACCGAGACGCCAACGCCGCCACGCGATCGCGCTTCACCTGGAGCAAGATAGCACCGCGCCGTTTTAACACCCGCTTCATCTCCTCAGACAATCCCGGATTGCTAGCAAACTCAGCATTTTCCACATTTGCCCCTCTCAAATCTGCCTGATTCAAGTTGGCTCGACTCAGATTCGCGCCGCCGAGTTCAGCAATGCTCAAATTAGCGCCAATTAAGTTTGCATTGCCTAAGTTCGCCAGATAAAGGTTCGCCAAACTCAGATCAGCCAAACTCAAATCTGCTCCTTGTAAGTCAGCCCCAGTGAGATTCGTGCGAATCAAATCTGCGCCCCGTAAGTTGGCGCGAATTAGGTGAGCATGGCTCGCATTGGCGCGAATTAGAGTTGCCTGATTTAAATCGCTGAGGCTAAAATCCGTATTCCGTAGCTGAGTATTCCGCAATTTTGCACGATTGAGTTTCGCTTGACTCAAATCCGATTCACTCAGATTCGCGCCGTCGAGATCAGCACCTTGCAGATTAGCCTCTCCCAAATAAGCACGAATAATCGAAGCCTGCTTCAAGTTAGCCTCTCTCAGGTCAGTATTCCCCAAATTTGCCCCTCTAAGTTTAGCGTCACTCAAGTTAGCGGCATAAAGACGAGCTTGGTAGAGATGAGCGCCTCTCAAATCAACCATTGTCAGATTGGCATAGTTTAAGGTTGTCCCCTCTAAATTAGCATCAGTGAGGTTCGCCCCCTCTAAATTTGCCTGAGTTAGATCCGCATTCGACAACACCGCACCCCGTAGATTAGCCTGTCTCAAATCCGCCCCACACAGATTAGCCTGAATCAAATCCGCCCCACGCAAATCCGCCCCACACAGCTTCGCCTTCATCAGGTTAGCGCCATGCAAATCAGTACCTCTAAGATTGGCTTTCACCAAATTAGCACCTCTCAGATTCGTATCTCTGAGATTAGACTCGGCGAAATCTCGTGCCAAATTCAGACCCACCATTGCCGCCAGTTGAGCTAAATTTTCAGTTTCCGCCGCGACAACGTTCTGAATTAGGGCTTGGAGTTGGCTAAAAAAACGTTCATCCATCATAGTGCAACTCAACTCGACTGAGATAGGGCTTACATTTACGTTCCAACAACTGCTGAATAATTAGTCTGTCTAGCACCGCCTGTTTATTGCGACTAATCTCTGGACTCCACAATCGGTCAACATGGGTCAAACAAATATCTCGCCGTGATACTTCAAATGTGGCGTCTAGGTGACAGGGAAGGGCAGAGACATTCAATGTGCCGAGTTTGACCTGGTTCAGCCAGCCATTTAAAACGGGCTCTCCCCGTTCTTCTTCAAAAATCCAGGCGGGGTTTTCTTCTGTGACTTTCGTGGTAATGTGACAAATCGAATGATAATCGGTTTGACGCTTCTGTAATTGTGGTTCGGTTGCTCCATTCTCCTGCGAATCAAAGGTTAGCATATCAAACTCAGGTGAAGTGCGATCGCGAATTGGACGATTGGTTTGGGAATCCATCTCAACCGTTGGCACAACCAATTCCATCGAACCCATAATCCGAGACTCATAAGGAATCTCACCCCCCTCTACCCTCAGTCTTAATGCTCCCCCTTTGAGTCCAAATTGAATCCGCCCTTGAGGTAAAGACTCCCACTGCTGGCTAAACCTGAGTGTTAAATACAGGTCAATTTGGGGATTGTGAAACGGTTGCAGAAACTCCAGATAGTCAGGATGTTCTACGGGTTGTACCGGAATCCCTGCCAATGTCATGTACAGACAATCAGCACAGTTGTTTTCCGGTTCGGGCTGGGATAGAGGAGAAATCGAGGAAGGCATTGCCGAACACCAACTGAGTAGGGGTTCATCTATAACCGTACATGACCTAGGACTCAGTTTTTTGCCCGCGTAACATTAGGTAACTAAATCCTGGTTGAAAATGCGCCATAACCGTAGGGTGGGTTAGGCGGGACTTTAATTGAGGCGATAACCATTCAATGAACTCTCCGCCGTAACCCACCGCTCCGTGATTCGGCATTTAAAGCTTAAAACCTTAATGTTAATAATGAGGAAATCATTGTAGTGCCAGCATCTTGCTCACTACTAATACCCAATTTAAAGGCATGACAACTTATTCATGGTGAGCATCTGTTGAATGGCTAGGGTCAACGACGCCATTAAATAAAGGGCGCAATACCTTGCGCCCCTACGGATTGGATACAATATCCATCAAACATTAATCAGCGCTCTAATGTTATTCACATCAAAATCCAGTTGGGCAAAATCTTGCTTGTGATTTGACAGAATTGTGCGAAATTCGGCGGGAATATCCCCATCTTCATTCTTGATGATGTATCCATACTTAATCGCCGTTAACACATTCACCAAATAAAGCAGTTGCGTCGCTTCTCCTGAATCTGGAGCAATTGTCGGATCATCCTCATTCCCAAAACTACCATTCCGCAGTCCGAGAGAACTATACAAGACTTCTCCTCCAGCATCTGTTTGGGAATCATTAACCCAGGAATGCCACAGGGTTACGTGGAAAATCACAAACCGACAGAACTGTTTTAAGTTGTCCATATCATTGGCATCAGGTTTATCCGATAGCGTAATCGGACTCACCACTTTCAGACTGCCATTGATGGTGCGGCGGGAATTATTCGGCTGAGTCAGTTCATTGGTATCATACCATTCATACCCATCGTCGCCGCCACCATCTTTTCCTGGTTCATACGCCACACTATGGTTAACCAAGTCATCCGATAACCGATGAATTTCAATCCATTCGCGTTCAATCTCATCCTGATACGTTTGGAAAAAGACATCAATATATTCCGTCAAAAGCTGCCAATAGAGATTAGCAATCTTAGCAAAGGTATGCGTTTCACATAACGGCTGACGCGGTTGCCACCCTTTCCAATCCAACTGCGACATGCTCTCATGACAAATCTGCACCACACTTTCTGGAATCAAGGGACCAGCCGTGACAACATAGCCCTCATTTGGGTCTACCAATACCGTATCCGCCCGTCGATTGATATTAATCAAGCTCTTGAGATGAGGAATTAACATCAGACGGAGGGGATTTTTCCTCAAGTTACGGAAAGCCGCAACTGTATATTGCTCCATCTGTAAATGAGCTTTAATATAATGTTCAATCAGCTCAGCCGCGAAGAAAGTGTTGGTGCGGAAAATTCGCTTTGCCTGCAACCATTTATCGCCGTCATTGGGAGTATAGGTAATCGGTTCTTTCAGGGGAGAAAATGGAGCGTAGGAATCAGGATATCGGCTTTGAATGGTAATCGAAGTGGGTAATAACTTGCCATCTTTGACCTCAAACGTCGCATCGACGTTGTGCAGGTCATGAATCTGATCTTTTTCGTAAGTATCCCAGTTAAACGTAACCTTGTACTCATTCGGCTTACTCTTATTTTTTTTCGGTAAGCAGGGATTCATCCCATTGAGAACCCGTAGTCCAAAAAATTCATCACTTCGGGTATAGCGCGGATTTTTTCGCTCTAGTTCAATCGTTGAATTGGGTGGATAATCAGCTTGAATTTCCTGGAGAGACGGTTGATCCGGATTGAGCGTATTTTTGATAACGTGCTTGGCTTTAATTGGGGTTAAATGATTTGCCGCTTCATACCCTTGCAATTTACGACCAATCGCATCTTCATCCGGTGTTCCTTCTAACTCAGTAAACAGAATGCGGGGGAAGGGATTGGTGGGGTTGTAAAGCCAGTAGGGAACAGTGCAAGTGCCGAAGTCATACTCTTTTTGCGTAACATTATCGGGTCCTTTAATCGTGTAGGCAAGACGCTTGGCAAGCACCAGTTCATTGTTGGTATCGAAGCTGCTGCGAATTTCAATGACTCTCAATTCTAAATCTGGGGTGTCCTTAAACCCCGCTTGGTCTGGATCATAGTAAATCTCAAAATACCCATTGCGATCCGTTATCCCTTTCCCTAGATAATCTTCGGGCGTGCCAATGTCTCGATCCCACAATTCCACTTCCATATTATGTAAGGGGTTTTGGGTGTCACTGAAGACAAGCTGACCCACAACTTTACTTAACTGCGATCGTTGTTTTGCCGCTTTTTTCTTGAGTTTTTGCTGAGCGCTAGACGTGTTAATTAGCCTGAGCTTTAAAACTTGTAAGAGTTCTTGAACAATCGTTTGCGTCTTGGTCATGTTGATATCCTTTTGTCAAAAGAAAGGTTACGAGTTTATTGGTGTCTTGTTTCGGATAATGCCGGAATCCCTAATTATTCATAAAATAGCCTCAAGGCTGAAGCCGGATCAGGGCGATGAGTTGTTGACCCATTAGCAATTGGTCAATAACCAACAAACAAGCGGCTTTTTTAGCAAATAGCAATAGATTTGTCAATACATGGACTAGAGAAAATTCAATGATTGATGATGAGTCTAAATCGGGAGCATCCCGTTTTGGACAAAGCATTACCTCAAGTAAAGCAATTGCAAGGGTTTCAGCCCCATTTAAAGAGCCAACGTGCCAAATTTGGATGCTCCCTCTAAATCAGTTGTGAAATAGCGATCCTTGCTGGGCAATATTTTCAGCCCTATTGGTGTTCACAACTCATTTAAACTGGCTCGACTGGCTCCATTTTGGGACAGATTTATACTGTATACTATTTTTATTCATCTTTCAAGTCGGTTTAGTCTCAATTCATTTTATTAAGAAATGTTGAGATTATTTGCCAAAATTGAGCCGAACACAATAAAGTTCAACACGTATGATGATAAAGTTATAAATTAACCCTTTCCAGCAACCCAAACCCATAGGAATTAGGATGGACAATCAAAAAATACTCGAAGTCCATGAGCGTCAACTCAAGTTCTCGCGCCTCTTGGCAAAAATTGGTCAGAACAATCCCCTTGGCAAAGTCATTCGTTTAAGGGCTTATTTTTTAGACCTTCCGGTACTAACCAAGCAATGGCGAGATTATCTGTATGTGCGGAAGCAACAGATCTCCGATAAATTTCTGGGTTTGGATCAGGGAATCATCCATACCTCCTACGCTGACGCCAAAAGACTGGTTGAAACCACACCTCAGCAACGAGATAATTATTTGGGACCCTTGAAAATCAATGCTCGCAGTTACTTTCTCGGTCATCCGTTATGTTTAGGAACCAATGGTGATGAACATACAGGGATTCGAGCGTTATTTTTTCACGCCTTACCGGAACCCGAAGAAACAACAGAGACACTGGCACAGCTAGTCGATACAAGACTGACAACGGCGACAAAGCAGGGAATAGTCGATGTTAAAACAGACTTACCCAAAATGATCGTCGCCCTATTACACGAACTGATTCTTGACCTCAAATTATCTGAGGAAGAAATTGCTGGCTCAGTTGGTTATATTGGAGGGCTAGGATTAGCGACTGTTCCCAATCTTATTCATAATACACTGTTGAGAAATAAAACGCGATCGCACATTCAGCATCGCCAAGGGTTAGTAGACACTTACAAAAAATCTCCCCAGTATCAAGATTATCTAGAGTTCGGGGCGTCGTATCAGTTAAATGAACAACAAGTCGCCAACAATCTGTTTGATATGATCCACGTTGCCGGAAGTGCTGGAACCAGTGATCTCCTTGCCTCTGTGTTCGGTGTTTTATGTCAAGATGAAGCCTTAAGAGCAAATGTTAGTGCTGAAATCGATACCGTTTGGGATGGTCAAACTCCCCCAAACGCCCGAACCTTATCCCAACTCGAATTAACCGAAAAGGTAATTTTTGAAACAGCACGTCTTTATCCACCCGTTCGCTTTCTCAATCAAATGTCTACCGAACCGATGGAAGTAGAAATTGGCGGTCAGCGATGTCCATTCCAAAAGGGAACTCGTCTAGTCGCTTCCCTGTTTACGGCGAATCGCGATCCTGACAAATATGAAGAGCCAGATACATTTAAAACTACACGAGATTACAGCGATCTCTTATCCTGGAATGGCTCGAATCAGGAACGCAACTGTCCGGGCAGAGCCCTATCGATTGCGATTGTAAAACTGTTCTGTTTATATGCATTCAAGCACTATCAATGGCGTTCCGTTTCTGGTGTAGAATGGGATATGAAAAAGTTTGCTCCCTTTAAGCCAAATTTAGTGTTGAATGGCTTTGCACGGCGAGTAAACTAATTAGTAGGTATTGCCTTGGCGAATACCGTTTTACCTCGATCAACACGACAAGCTAAAAACAAATCATGCTAACCATTGAAACTCGGCAACTTAACGATATTGGCACTTGGATGAAACAAGACAGGGGAACTGATTTACCTGACATTCTGAAAGGGGTCTTTTTTATGGATGGGAATCCTTTTCCCGATGATTGTCTGACATTAGAAGGTGGTAAATGGGACGCGAGGAGTCGAACATTATTAGTCTCGGTATTTTCTCCATTTCAGTGGACATTTAGTGTTTCCGATAAAGGGCGTCGGTTACTCAATATTGTTAATTTAACCAAATTAACCTATAAAGTTCAGTTCGATGAAACCCTCCGCCATGCCCAAATCACCCCGATTGTGTTCGGATTCGGTTTACCCAAGTGGATTGCGGAATTCACAATGAATCAACTGGATGACGACATGCAAGGCAATACCTGGGAGCGAAAAAACTCTTGGTTGTTAGGACTCTCCGACGCTTGGGGATATACACTCAGAAAGATTTTGGATCAAAATCGTCAGTATACTCCCACGTTCTCTAACGTGCAGTCAAGCGTTCCCAATGAGTTTTTGGTAATTACCAACAATGAATAAAAACCCTATTCTTTTTAGCGAATTGTAACGTGAGGTGGGCAAGCCCAATCAACTCTAAATCGCACGATCATTAAGGTTGGTGGGCAATGCCCACCCTACGGTATAGCGGGTGATTAATCCAAAGTTACCGTGAGGTAAGCAAGTATAGCAACCGCCATGGCTGTTAGGACACATCATTTATGTAGAGACGCGCCATGGCGCGTCTCTACAATGGTGCCGAACGTCCTAATCGATGTGTCTATTGCTATAAAATGAACCCTAACAAAAGCTATTAATATCCCAAGGTTAAAGCACCAGGACGTCGGGGGTCAGATGCACCTTTTAAGGTTTGATCAACCAACATAATACTTTGGGTACTTCCCATGGTATTGGTAACTGTTATCTGATGTCCTTTTTCCTCTAACAGACGAATGGTGTCCCCATTTAATCCTGGTTCAATCATTAATTGATCCGGAAGCCATTGATGATGCACCCGAATAGCATTCGTCGCTTCAGCAATATTCATGTTATGATCAATCACATTCAAAATAACCTGTAACACTGTCGTGATAATTCGACTTCCTCCTGGACTTCCCGTCACCAGAAACGGCTGCTCATCTTTTAAAACAATCGTTGGTGTCATGGAACTGAGCATCCGTTTTTCCGGTTCAATGGCGTTAAATTCTCCACCAATCAAGCCAAAAGCATTGGGAACTCCTGGCTTGGCGGAAAAGTCATTCATTTCATTATTAAGCAGAATTCCTGTTCCTGGAACCGTTATTTTACTGCCATAACTGAAGTTTAAGGTATAGGTATTAGACACCACATTACCCTGATTATCTATAACTGAATAATGAGTGGTATTGTTGCTTTCTATAAACGGATTAGGATTGCCCGGAGCGATTTCTTGACTCGGCGTTGCTTGAGTTAAATTAATTTTACGGCGTAGCTGTTCGGCATAGGATTTAGAGATTAACCCGGAAATGGGAACAGGCACAAAATCAGTATCCCCTAAATATTTAGACCGATCCGCATACGCGAGTTTCATGCTTTCGGTGATTAAATGAATGGTTTGGGCGGTATTTTGTCCCAATTCCTCCAGCGGAAATGCTTCCAAAATATTCAGTAATTGTACCAGATGAATTCCTCCAGAACTCGGCGGTGGCATTGAATAAATTTCATAGCCGCGATAATTCCCTCGAATCGGTTCTCGGATAACAGGTTGATACTCGGCTAAATCCGCCATAGAAATCAAGCCATCATTGGCTTCCATCTCTGCCACAATTGCCTCTGCGATCGCACCCTGGTAAAATGCCTTTGCTCCCTCTTTAGCAATCAGTCTCAAACTCTGCGCTAAATCCCTTTGCACCAGAGTTTCGCCAATCTCATACGGTTCTCCCCCTGGTTTATAAAAGATTGTCATATTCTTTCACAGCACCTAAGGAACGATGCAAATATTCGGAAACAGGGAATCCATTTTCGGCTAATTCAATCGCAGGTTGTAACGCCCGTGCTAAAGAAATTGTCCCGTATTTTTCTAGTGCCAAAGTTAACCCAGCAACGGTTCCAGGAACACCAACAGCTAAATAACTATGGCGAGATTTTTCAGGATCAACGTCACCCATTTCATCCAGAAACATATCACGAGTGGCGGCTTGGGGAGCTTTTTCCCGATAATCAATGGCAATGGTTTGATTGTCATCGGCTAAATGGACGAGCATAAATCCACCGCCGCCAATATTTCCCGCACTGGGTAATGTAACCGCCATCGTAAATCCCATGGTTACAGCAGCATCAATGGCATTTCCGCCCTCTTTTAATACAGCCAAACCTGCTTCTGTGGCATAGTGTTCTTGAGAGGAAACCATGCCATTTTCGGCGATAACTGGATGAAAGATATCCCTGGGGCTATAAATGGGGACATCTTGAGCGACAACTTGGGTACAAATCAGACTCACTGTAGCCAGGAGAATCAGGATTTGTTTCTTATAGCGAGAAAAGCGATAACCTCGGATAGTGAGTATTTTTATAGTTTGCTGAAAACGTTTCACAATTGGCATAGAATAGAGTGATTTAGGCAGGAATTACAAATTGTAGGCGCGGGTTTAGGGTCTGTAGGCGTGGGTTTATGGGACTGTAGGGGCGGGTTTAGGGACTAAAACCCGCCCTCCTCACCGATAAATGACCAACAAAACCCGACCTCCTCACCGATAAATGACCAACAAAACCCGCCCTCCTCACCGATAAATGACCAACAAAACCCGCCCTCCTCACCGATAAATGACCAACAAAACCCGCCCTCCCCCTTGATCGATTGTAGAGACATAATAGACTACTGGACTGACACAGCTAAAGTGATGGATTAGATTGGTCGATTTTATGGGCGCACGCCATGCGCCCCTACGGTTTCTGGATGTAATTTTAATTCATCACCACGCCACTGCGCCTAAAACAGGATGAATAATACCCGATCGCAACCAAACGACTATTCCATGCGATCGCTCATCAGTTTAGGGGCTTGCAGCTTTGTCCCCTGACTTGTACCCACCGGATTAGCGTTGATAGGGGAGGTTGGCTTAAGTGGGACAACAATTCTCTCGCGGTACAGGTTCGCCCGTTTTTGGATTAGTTCCTTCTCATCAGGGTGTTCGTAAACCACAGCACCTCGACTTTGCTCTGCCAAAATTTTGCCCGCAAAATAGTTTGCCATAAACAGATCTTGTTTAAACGTTGCTCCAGCTTGTGGGATATCCTTTTTCCCTGGATAATGTTCCGTTAATTCCTTGGGACATTCTCGCAACCACTGCTCAACCCCTTGAGCATACGCCCTCGCAACTTGCTCTTGACTAATTTGCCAGGTATCCTGCTGACGCCGCAGGCTAAATTTACCATAATGACCCACGGCTTTTACCTCTTTGGTGTCTTTTGCGATCGCGGATACAATGTCACCCTGATTCAGAGGCGTTCCACCGGGATGGTTATGGGTGACAATCTGATCGCGATCGGATTCTTTCCCTTTTAATTTTTTCGGTTTCTTTTTCGATTTTTTGGGTGGAAACACAGGAATATTTGCTGCGTTATACCCAAAACGTTCCGCCTGTTTCAGTTGCGTCTGGATATCTGCGGTTTCCTGAGATGAAGCGGATGCCTTTTTGGGGGAACCAAAGGGGCGCGTCTGCAAGAGATTAGTGACAGGTAATTGAGCAAGTCTTGCTTGGATACCCTTCCCGAAGGAGCGCGTCTGTAACGAACTTGGTGCTGGGATAAACTCGTCTTCCCCAGACCTTTTTTTGCGGATTCGTCGTCGGATACCCATAGCCCCCCTCCAAATTTAACGGGAGATATACTTGACATTTAGCATTGTTTTGTGTTTATGTCAAGTTTTATCGCCAAGCTAAAGTTATTTCTTCTCATTATGCAATAGATGTTTAAGTAGTCGGACGAAAAAAAACGGTATGCTGACTAAGTTTTATAAATAGGGTCTGCTGAATAAGTTTTGTGGTGAGGGGAGGGAACTGCTTAACAGGGAACAGGGAACAGTTTCAACCCCCTGATGGGGGAAGATTCTGCTTAAGCATCCTCGAAAAATACCAGGATTTCCAGCTTATGGGTTTCAAAACCTTGCACCTGATGCACCTTTAATCATCCTCTAACCCTTTATTTGTAAGGGTTTCAGGCTTGTGCAGCAAACCCTAAATAGTCCTCAAACCTTGACGAAGAAAAAGTCAGGCAAAGTTTTACTTTTGTTACCCCTAACTATCCGAATCACCGCCTGTGGATAATCTGACGTTAAGGGACTTGCGGCTTAATATAAACTAGGCGGTCACTGGTCGCCTAAACTGACGGTTTGCTTTTGCCGCGCTCTACTAACTAAGAATCGCTTCTGGATTCTGTCTGATTAATCCCAGCCGACTTCACACCAGGGACTTGTACGTGCATAACCACTACCTTCTGTTAGCTCGCATTCCTGACACTCTACCTGTCCGTCACCTGTTACTAATATCCTACCCCTAAACCGTTGAAAACCAGGACCTGAGGGGTTGTTAAATCCTTGGAAAAGAATATATGCTTTTGTTACCGGATCTGTAGGTTGACTACATTCGACTGCTGTAAAGTTTACAGCGGCTTCACTACCAAACATTCCCCCATCATAACCCCTTACCTTGCTCTGTTGGGTATATGCAGTAATAATATTGTGACCATCATGCTTAAGGACTAACTCCAAAAAAGCAAAGGAAGATCCAGTTCCTTTGATAGAATCCACCTCAACAATCGTATGGGTTTCTTCTATAGGCTCATCAGGTCCATTTTCTTCTCGAGAGTAGCGGAACTGAACATTAGTATTTCCAAAAGCATCGTTACCAGCAGATCTAGTAGATGTAGCAAAACCTGCCGCTGATAGGGCTAAGCCAACTCCCGCCGTTACTCCTCCATCTCTTTGCACCAGAGGAGAATCGGGATTGTTACTCCCTGACTCTTGTGCCAATTGGTCAACGGTATGTTTAGCTTGTACTCGACCCGTTTGCTGTACCACATGAGTCAACTCATGAGCAAGCAACTCCTGGCCACCCTTGCTCCCAGGATTATATTCCCCCTGTTTGAAGAAAATATTTTCTCCTGTCGTGAAAGCCTTTGCCTGAATTGATTGATTAAGTTGGTCAGATTGGGTATCAGTGTGTACTTTTACACCACTGAAGTCCGCTCCAAATGCCTGTTCCATGGGTTGCCGAATGTTTTCTGAAAGAGGCTGTCCGCTACCTTTTGCCCGTTGGATAGACTCTTCCAGTTCTGGAGTCGCCGCCATTCCACCCCCACTTGACTGGCGCTGCAGTAAGGGCTTCATTTGAAGTTCCTCTTCCTCTTCTGGCATCTCCTGACGTTGAATGGACTCAGCTAGAGGTTTAGCTTGAAGTTCTTCTTCCTCTTCTGGCATCTCCTGACGTTGGATGGATTCAGCTAGAGGTTTAGCTTGAAGTTCTTCTTCCTCTTCCGGCATCTCTTGACGTTGAACAGTCTTACCTTGAACCGACTGCTGACTCTGAGGCGAATTAATTTGATTAACGACTTGAGACGCTACTTGATCCGCTTCCTGCTCATACTTATCATTCGGTTCTCCAATCGTCAGCTTTGCCTGAATCGGTGTAGCGTTACTCGAAGGTACGGTGGGAATATTAGCGGCATTATAGCCAAAGCTCTCTGCCTGTTTGAGTTTAGCTTGGAGCTCTGGCATCTCTTGTTTAGGCGTAGATGCTTGCTTGGGAGTCCCGAAGGGGCGAGTTTGCAACACATTGGTTGTTGGTAACTCTGCTCGTCTCGCCTGGATACCTTGCCCAAATGGGCGCGGTTGTAAAGGATTCCGCACTGGTAAAGAAGTCGATTCCCAGGATGTTTTTTTGTTAAGACGCCGTCGGCTACCCATGACCAGTCTTCCCAACTCAACTTATTGGATACCTAATATTATCCTTCACAAGTCCTTTATGCAATTCGCGATTGGTCAAATTGTTACGGAACTTTAGCTAATTATGGCTCCAAGACGAAAAAGGGCGGGTTTTGTTGAAAGGTTATCGGTAGATACCAAAATGAAACGGCTAAACCCGCCCCTACACAAAATCAATTGGCAGATATGCCATGGCACGTCTCTACATGAATTGTTACAATCCCTAAACCTCTTATTTAACCCATCCCCTAATTTCCACATCAGTTAAGGGTCGCTCTAGTTTGATATATTCACTCTTAGTGGCTTGCAAAATATGTTTCATTTGTACGGGTTCCCCAGCATCTGCCGCGATAAACGCCGCATTCATGGCAATACTCCGAATATTACCCCCTGCTACATTCAGTTTTGCCAATTTCCGATAATCCAGCTTCTCAGTTGGTGTCTGTTTAGGAAATATGCGTTTCCAAATTTCTTGGCGTTGCTCCGCGTCAGGGAAGGGAAATTGAACAATAAAGCGAATCCGGCGCATAAAGGCTTGGTCTAAGGCACTTTTAATATTGCTGGTTAAAATTGCCAATCCTCGATATGATTCCATCCGCTGCAACAGATAACTGACCTCAATATTGGCATGGCGATCATGGGAGTCTTTCACCTCAGAACGTTTACCAAATAAGGCGTCGGCTTCATCAAATAAAAGGATTGATCCTCCTCCTTCTGCGGCATCAAAAACCCGGCGTAAGTTCTTCTCAGTTTCACCAATATATTTACTGATAACAGAACTGAGATCTATCCGATAGACATCTAATCGTAACTCTTTGCCGATCACCTCGGCTGCCATGGTTTTCCCGGTTCCACTGGCACCAGCAAATAGAGCGCTAATTCCCAAACCACGACGGCTTTTTCCGGCAAATCCCCAACTTTCATACACCTTCATCCGGTGGCGCACATGGGTGACAATTTCTGACAAGACAGTGCGTTCTCTGTCTGGCAAAATTAAATCGTCCCAAGTGGCGGATGTGTCAATTCGTTGGGCTAATTCTTCCATGCGGGGACGGGCTTGAATACAGCAAACGTCCCACAATTTAGTGGTAAAGGGTGGGAGGGCGGATGGGTTGTTAGTTTCTTCGTCTATCGGTTGTTCATCTTCTTCTGGCGTCTCAAGATCCATTCCTTTGATGGTTAAGCAAGCGGTATGAATGTTGGGGGCGCTAAGGTTAAATGTGGAGACTAATAGGTTGATTGCCGGCTCAAGTTGTGCCGCTTTATAGGCTAAAGCGTTTTGCCAAATTAAACGCTGCTCATCACTGGTAGGATGATGGACATCTATGGTGATAATGGGACGCTGGCGTTGGCGGCGTCGATCGCGACTCGTTACAATCAGGGGTGTGTTTAGGCTTTCGATGAAACGAGCGATCGCGCTTTCTCTGGCTGGATCATTGGTTTCGAGATGATCGCAGTTGAGTAAGAGTACCGTACTACTTAATGCCCATTCCCGTTCATAGAGAGTCTTAACGATATTCAGTTGACTGGTATTCGTGGGTAGAGATTCGGCGGAAAGGGCATGGAGATTAATCCCTAAATGATCGCATACGGCTCGCGCGATCGCACGCTTACTGGTGACATCTTCTCCACAGAGCTGCACTACCGGAAATGTACCCTCACCCACCTGTAACCAGGTTGTAGCAATTTGTTGAACACTTTGCTGATGAGAGGATACCAAAATACCCGGTAAAGGCATCGGTTCTTCCATACTCGCCAAGCGCTCATCAATATATTGAACGCCGCGCAGGTAATGCAAAATCCGCTCATCAATCCGTAGCGAACTACTGGTTAACGTAAATCCTTCACCCACGTCAATTAACCGCCAGTGGCGCAACGGTGCATCTGGCGTCAGCGCTCCCCAATGTCCGTGGGGCAATATATTCAACGCTAGAGCAAATGTGGGATACTTGAATTCATCATTACTTTGAGCGATGCCGCAGAGCAATCCCCAAGAGGCGTCAAATTCCATCCCCGCACATAATAACAGCAAATCTCGCTCAAACGATGAAAGCCCAAACATTTGGCAAAGTTGATCTAACAAGGGAGGCGGTGAAAGAGACGTGTCGGATTGATGGTGTGAACCATTTCCATTGGGATAGAAGCCATTGGTTAAGGTAAGAGAGATACCTGTAGTGATTTGATCACTCTTGCGTTCCAAGGCTTGACGCACTCGCGCAATCTCTCCCATCAAATACTGCTGATTGGCTTCTAGCCAGCCTTCGGTTACATTGAGCCGGGATACAGACATGGGCATCGTTAAGCGCAGCAATATTCACCATGATATAGCGTGTGGCGGCAAAAGTTTTCGGTTGGGAGAGCAGAGGTGCAGGGGGAGCTGGGGAAGCGGGGGGAGCGGGGGAAGCTGGGGAAGCTGGGGAAGCTGGGGAAGATGAGGGAGAGATTTCCCAATCAACGAATGACGAATGACGAATGACGAATGACGAATGACGAATGACGAATGACAAATGACAAATGACGAATGACAAATGACAAATGACAAATGACAAATGACAAATGACGAATGACGAATGACAAATGACAAATGACAAATGACAAATAATGCGTATTCTGTTGGTTGATGATGAAGTTGAACTCACCGATCCTTTAAGCCGAGTCCTCAAACGGGAGGGATATGAGGTTGATGTGGCTGATGAGGGACAGTCGGGACACCAGTTAGCGATGCAAAGCGACTATGACTTGCTGATTTTAGATTGGATGTTACCGCATCAGTCTGGGTTAGAGCTTTGCCAACAGTTGCGATCGCAAGGGAAAACGACGCCGGTTCTCTTCCTTACGGCTAAAGACACCCTGGATGATCGAGTTATGGGATTGGATGCAGGGGCTGATGATTATCTTGTCAAACCCTTTGAACTGCGAGAGTTGCTGGCTAGGGTTCGCGCCCTGTTGCGGCGTTCAACGGCGACGGAAACCAATGCGCCTGTTCGGTTGCGCGTCGCTTCTTTAGAACTGGATGTGGAAAATCAGCTCGCCTATCGTAATGGACGATTAATTGAACTCTCGGAAAAAGAAACTCAGCTTTTGGATTATTTTATGCGTCATTCAGGTCAACTGTTGACTCATGGGGAAATTTATCAGCAATTGTGGCAGGATGAAGAACAACCCAGTAGTAATGTCTTAGCGGCTTTAGTGCGCTTGTTACGCCGCAAAATAGAGGCTCCTGGTGAAGCCCCATTGATTCACACGGTATACGGGAAGGGATATCGGTTTGGTGAGGGGAGTTGAGTTGAATGGTATTGACTTAAGGTTGGTGGGCAATGCCCACCCTACGCTATATCAAAAGTTTCGGCGAGCCAAAGATGCAAATTTTCAGTGCCATTAGAGTTATAGCGCTTCGCGCTGGTATATTTACAAATTCAGAAATGGATGCTTGATCAGGTGAGTCTTAGAACATTTGTACTGTAACTACGCGAGAGCGAACTGCTATAAGTTAAACCGCAAGCACCTATTTAGATATCAACTCTCCTAATGCTTTTTTGCCCAAAAGCCCCGATTGGGTTGATTTTGGGATATTCAGCTAGCATCCGTCTAGCTAATTGAGAATAACTATAGACAATCCTCAAATTTTTCCTGATTGGTTCGTATGGAAAAGCTGCCCTACTTAAAAAAAATATTGACAATTTTTGTTGCCTTAACATAACTATGGATTTTGCGCTAGGATTTGGATCTTACTTTATCAACACTTCACATAAATTCTCTCAAGAGAGAATTATACTGGTAGGTAAGCACATATACAGGGTGCAACTATGAATAGCATCTACTCAAAATTTTCCTTTAGAGCAGCTGGAGTCGCTTTAGGCGTTGGTTTAGCCACTGTGGGTATGTCTATCGTTTCGGGTGTTGCCAGTGCGGCTACAGTCACGAGACTACCCGACTTTACCGATGATCAGTTCGATGGGTTAATCAATAGTGGGGAATTTACCGAACTCTTCGTGGCTGAAGGGCGAATTGGTAATAACAGCCCAAACCAGGCTGAACGTGAGTTGGGGATTAATGATAAAGCTGGGACTCCTGTGCAATCCGCTCAGTTTGTCTGGGGGAATGGTACAGTCTATGATTTCACATTGGAGTACACTGGCTCAACAGTCAACTATAACGTTGGTGGAACACTACTAAACAGCACAGCGTTTACCGAACCAATTGATACGATATATATTCGTACCAAAGAAACAGCCAACAGCAATTTACGGCTGAATATTGATAGTTTGAATACCTTTTCCGCTCCAAGTGATAACGATAGTGACGATGTAGACTATGTGTTGATTGAAGATATCTCAGCACCGTTTACACTGACGGGTACAATCAGCTTCGATTGGACAGGAAATCGACCGAATCGCTCTAACTTGGCGTATCAAATCAAAGTAGGCACCAAACCTGTTCCTGAACCCTTGACTATCCTCGGTTCAGGTCTAGCTCTCGGATTTGGTGCTTTGTTGAAGAAAGAGTCTTCCAGAAAGCAAAATAAGGTAAAATAACCAGGACGCAATTGCTTTTTACCATGAAGCAAAACGTGCTGAAAGAAGACTTTAAGTCGCTGTGATTTTACCCACTCTCTTTGTAAGTTAGGTGGATAAAATTCTGACCTCTCATTCTCCCGTATCAGATCCCCCTTCCGTCCTTTGGTGAGTTTGTCTGTGTTCACCTAGTTAGTTACTCTAGAATAGGGGGATTTTTACGAGAGGACTAATCAAAAATGATGGATAAACTGCCTATTCGGGCTGGTATTGTTGGGACTGGATATGCCGCCAACCAACGGGCGCAAACCTTACAGGCGGATGCGCGATCGCAGCTAGTGGTTGTCAGTGGGCATACCCCGGAAACCGTGCAAGACTTTGTACAACGTCACCAAACCAGTGCCGTCGAGTCTTGGCAACAGGTGGTGGCACATCCTGACGTGGATTTAGTCTTTGTTTGTACGATTAATCGTGATCATGGTGCGATCGTTAGGGAGGCTTTAACCGCAGGGAAGCATGTTGTTGTCGAATATCCGATTTCCCTTGATCCAAAAGAAGCCGAATCCCTAATTGCCCTTGCCCAAGCTCAAGGCAAACTTCTACATGTGGAACATATTGAGCTATTAGGCGGCTTACATCAAGCCTTACAGCAATCGCTACCAGAGATTGGCACTCCTGTTTATGCCCGATATGTCACAATTGTGCCGAAACAGCCAGCACCGCAGCGCTGGACATACCATCGGGACTTATTTGGCTTTCCCTTTAAAGCCGCATTACCCCACATCCATCGATTTACCAATTTATTTGGTAACGTCGCAACCGTTAGCTGTAATGCTCAGTTTTGGCAAAATGGTGGCTATTATCGTGCCTGTCTCTGTACGGCTCAATTACAGTTTGCCAAGGATTTAATTGCCCACGTCACCTATGGCAAGGGGGAAGTATTCACTCAGAGATTGCGGACGTTTGAAGTCCACGGCGATCAAGGTACGCTGGTGTTTGAGGGTGATCAAGGTAAATTAATTCGGGGAGAGGAAGAAAAACCCATCACTGTAGCAGGGCGTCGCGGTTTATTTGTTCAAGATACGCAAATGGTATTGGATCATCTGGTGGATGGAAAGTCTTTGTATGTGTCGAGTGCAGCCAGTTTATATGCGCTTCAGGTTGGAGACGCCGCTTGCCAATCTGCCGAAACCAATCAAATGATTGTTTTGAGGTAGGTGTATCGGTGGTTGGTGACAAGAGCCACTCTGTCAGGACGGGTTTTGAATAAACTTGATCATCACTAGCAAAATGAAAGCCCATTACCCGCCCCTACTTTCGGAAAAACTTATGACCATTAATCAAGAGGGATTCACCAGAGAGAGTAACCTCGTCGGCTTTGGTCGTGACTGGTGATTGAGCCGAGACAGGGTTCGCTAAGCCGAACATGGCGGTTAGGATTCCTATAGCTGTAAGATTTTTATATCGCATTGGCGTTCTCTCCCATGAGAGTTTGTTACATTTTTATTATTTTTAACTTGAGTCCGGTTTACCTCTATCAGAGGAAACGATAATTGACAAAGAGGTATCTCTAATAAGATAGATTTTTCTTCAGAAGCTGTAGTTTAATTATCTGTACTCTATGTTTAACCCAGACGCGATCGCGCCGCTTACCACGTCCCATTGGTGTCTACTGAAGCTGAGGAAGCACAGACGTTGCCATGGCACGTTTGGCAGAGGGGCGGTAGGGGCGGGTTTTACCGCTAACGTTCCGTCGATGTCCGATAACATGACTAAACCTGCCCTTCTAGAGCGTCGGTCAAGTATTCCTAAAAACCGGGTTTCTCGTCAGGATGACAACGCAATATCAACCTTTCACCCCAACAAACCCGGTTTATTGACCGATATTCTAGGTGTAGAGGGAGCAAACAAATGACAAATGTTAACTGGGGTTACATCTGCCGACGCACTAACCGGACTTTGATAATAGGTTGATGTATAAGTTGAATGGACGAGAGGATGAGTTAACCGTGAATCTATCGGTACGAGTCTTTCCCAGAACTTTTGGATCTCAAGGGGAAATGAGGTATGAGTTTACTCAGGCAGATGACTTAGTCGGAGTGGTATCTGTCTGTGAGGATGAAACCTCCTATTTTATTCATTTCTTAAACGTCATGCCTGGTAATCGTGGCAAAGGGTATGGGTCTAAAATCCTGAAGATGCTTTGCCAAATGTTCAATGATAAACCGATTACTCTAGAATTGGACAAGGGTAGTCCTTTTGGCATAGAAAATTTACGCGACTGGTACAGCAGACATGGTTTTGTGTCAACGACTGAGGATTTGATGATACGCCAGCCGTCTATTAGCCGGATACAGGAAGCATGATGCAAGGGATTGGGGAGCTGAGGGAGCTGGAGAAGCTGGGCGAGCTAGGGGAGTTAGGGGAGCGAGCTAGGGGAGAAAAAACCCATACAAAATAGCGAGCGAGACGCTCGCACTACTTTTTCCTCCTGGTTTATTTCCTGTAACCTACTTAAAGCTTAATGTCAATAATTGCGAAATCCTTGTCGTAGTGTGAGCATCTTGCTCACTACCTATACCCAATTTCAATGCGTGACTTAAGGGAGCAGGGGAAGTGAGGGAAGCTGGGGAAGCGGCACTAGCTGGATACAAGTCACAATAGGATCAACTCTTGACTCTAAAAATTCGCGAATGAGTTACTGCCTTAACCTAACTTGCCCCAAACCCGACAACCCTGATCATGCCAGATTTTGCTCCACTTGTGGCTCAAGATTACTTTTAGGCGATCGCTACCGGGCGATGGAGTTGATTAGTCAGGGGGGTATTGGTCGTACCTTTCGGGCAATTGACGAATCTGAGTCGGGATTATCCACTTGTATTATTAAGCAGTTTTCACCTACCAATCAAGGGACAACCAATATTGAGAAAGCAGCGGCATCCTTTCGTCAAGAAGCCGCCCGATTACAAACTCTAGGCGAACATCCCCAGATTCCCCAACTGGTGGCTTATTTTGAACCTAATCCGCAAAGGGGAACGACGGGTGCGATCGTGCAACGCTTAGTGGAGGGAGAGAGTTTAGCCCAACAATTAGCGAAAGCAGGGGCATTTAAGGAAACCCAGATTCGCCATATCTTGGCACAACTGTTGCCTGTATTACAGTATATTCATTCTCATCAGGTTATTCACCGAGATATTAATCCAGCCAATATTATCTGTTGTCCCAGTACAGGAATCGAGACAGAAGCCGATAAACTGATTCTCGTTGATTTTAGTGCCGCAAAATTGACCACGAAAACAGCATTAGCCCGAACCGGAACGGTTATTGGTTCTGCGGCTTATGCCGCCCCAGAACAACTGATGGGCAAAGCGGTAACAAGTAGTGATTTGTATAGTTTAGGGGTGACGTGTATTCATTTACTAACCAGCATTCATCCCTTTGACTTATTTAACAGTTTAGAAGGAATGTGGGTGTGGCAAGACTACCTAGTTGAACCGATTAGCGATCGCCTCCAGCAAACCTTGAATAAAATGCTGGAGGGGGCGGTAAAACTGCGCTATCAGTCAGCCGCCCAGATTCTCCAGGATTTGCATCTAACCCAGACGTTAGCCCAATCATTGTCAGTCGCTTCCCCAAATCCATCGGTTAAACCAAACACGCTAACACCGACGTGGCAATGTGTACGAACGTTGCGGGGTCATTCGAGTTCGATTCATGCGATCGCCTTTCATCCAGACGGGCAGATTCTGGCTAGTGGGGGTGCGGATCGTAGCGTTAAACTCTGGCATCTGGATAGTGGTATACCCAGTTATACATTTTCTGGGCATTCTAGTTTAATTGATACCATTGCTTTTAGTCCAGATGGACAGTTTTTAGTCAGTGGGAGTTGGGATCACACGATTAAACTTTGGGAATTAACGACCCAAACATTAAAGCATACCCTGAAGCAACATTCAGGTTGGATTAAGTCAGTTGCGTTTAGTCCAGATGGACAGCTTCTCGCCAGTGGCAGTGCTGATAAAACAATTAATATTTGGAATTTAAACAAACAAGATATACAGAAAACTCTTGATGGTCATTCCAGCATGATTCATACGATTGTCATTAGTCCAGATGGACAGATTCTGGCAAGTGGTAGTGCAGATCGCACGATTAAATTGTGGAATTTAGCCACAGGTGAAATTCAACTAACCCTACATGGGCATACCGATGCCGTCAATTCACTCGTCTTTAGTCCTAGTGGTCAACTTTTAATCAGTGGTAGTGCGGATGCGACGATTCAAGTCTGGAACTTGAGGACAGGTGATATTTTATTGACGCTGGCTGGACATACAGATGCGGTTCATTCTGTTGCAATCAGCGCTAAAGGTCGCTTATTGATCAGTGGTAGTGCTGATGGAACGGTTAGACTTTGGCATCCAGGTCGTGGAAAACTGATCCAGACCTTATCTGATCATTTCGCTGGTGTAATGTCTGTGGCAATTAGTCCAGATAGTTCAACCTTGGCGAGTGCGGCTCAAGATAAAACGATTAAACTTTGGCAATTTATTTAAGGGTTTGTCTTATGTCCTTGGTAAGGGTTTGAGGGTGATTTAACTTAATCGAGTTTATTTCAACCTCCCACTGTGTAGAGACGTGCCATGGCACGTCTCTACTAATTGTAATTCCACCTCGCCCGATACCCTCGGTTATCCAGATGGGTAAAAGTCCGACCATATCCCAATCCACCGGGCCACCAGGCATCAAGTTGTCGCTGCACGTCTCGCGGTGTTAGTCCACTGACCACGAAGTCAACCCCATGTCCTTGTAAGTGAGTGGAACGACTAGCACCACCAACCGCCCGATTCACATGGGGGGGGCGGTACCAACTGGTAATAATCGTGGATCGATTTCCCAACCGTTCTCTCACCTCTTCCATGCGTCGCGTCATGGCGATGATGTTATTCACAATCAATTCATTAACGGGTATACGAGTCCCATTTTTGGTTGCTTCACCCCAGGTAAAATTACCATTAGGTATAATCGAGTCGTCTGTTCCAACTTGTCCGCGTCCTGGTAATCGGAACAAAATCCCCCGATTCACGGGTTCGGGTTCGTCCATTGGCGGGGAGTAGGTGGCGATTTTGAGTAAATCGATGTGACCTTCGTACACATACCAGTCCAGGCGGTTAGAATCATTTTCAATTGGATTAATTAACGTCACCAGCAGATGAACACCTCTTTCCTGGAAGATTTTGACCGCAAGTTCTCGTTGGGAAACGGGGAGTTTCTCGGAGTCGGGTAGGTCTTTGGCTTGTAGGGGTTTAGTCTTGAAGATGGTATCTTGGGTGACCACTAAGGTGGAGGTGTTAAGGACTTCAGCGTGTCCTGTAAACACATACCATTCTGTGCGATCGCGCAAGGGATTGACGAGGGTAATTTTTAAATGACCCTTTTCCTCCTGATAACTTTTGAGTCCGAATTCTCCCTGGGATACAGGGTGCTTCTCGGAGTCGGGGAGTTCTGAAGATTGAATCGGTTGAGTTTTGAAAACTGTATCGGTGGTTACAACTAAGGTTGCCATCTGTTTCTAGGGACGTAGAGAAATTGTAAAAGGAATGTCACAGACTTAAGCTAGGTTTGTCGTTGCGCTGTCTTCGCCATAAACACTGACATCGCTTATAGCAGAAGGCTCCAAGGCAGGATGCTCTAGGGCAGAAGGTTTACTATTAATAGTTCGCCATTTCAGCCGTTCAGTATGTCCTAACCTTAATGGCATCGCTTACTACAGACTTCTAAGTCCGTGACATTCACCTAGATTAGCACTACTATTTTGCTTTTTGGTGCGGTTTATGGTTAAATATCTCTTTATTATCGATTCGCAATAGTTTTTTACACATGTTGGTAGGAACAAAAGAAGCAGCACAGATCCTGGGTGTATCGGGTCAGCGGGTGCGGTGGTTATTAGAACGTGGTCGGATAAAAGGGGCTGGCAAAGTGAGTGGAGTTTGGATAATTCCTCTATTTGACGGCAAGCCGATCGTGAGTTCGGGTAAGCGTGGTCCGCGAGCTCGCTGGGAAAAGAAGGTGATGAGCGAGGATGAGGACGAAGATAGGGAGCGAGGGGAAGATAGTCCTCGTGGCATGACGATTATCCATGTCAATCAAAGACAGATTCGCCAAAATCACAAGAATGGCGATCGCGCTCCGGTGATTACAGTAAAGCGCGGGTCGAGTAATATTTACGCTCATGGTGTGGAAATTACAGGGTCTTGTCGGGTGGTGTATCGTCCTGATCACCCAAAGCGTTGTGGGGCGAAAGTGTGGATTGAGACGTTATCTCAGGTCAAGGTGATTGGTCAGGCATTTAGCCCCAGTGGAGAGCTGTTGTCCTTGGGGTTTGGTTAGGTTTTGTCCGGTAGACTGCTCTGCTCACCATAGTTCCACGCCTTACTGCTAAAACCACTTATGCTCCCCCTGCTGGCGCAGAGGTGGTCAGAAACATTTGCCGTCAAGTCCTCTTAGGGAACAGGTTTTACTGGGTCAAGCCATGTTCAAGAGCATAACGGACTAATTCGGTGCGGCTATTGGTTCCAGTTTTGCTAAACAAGCGACTGACATATTTCTCCACATTGCGGACACTGGTTTCCAGGCGGCGGGCAATTTCTTTATTCATCAGCCCTTGGGCAACCAAATCCAGAACACTTTGCTCTCGCGGGGTAAAGTCAATGCGGATGGGTGGGGGAGTTTGGGAAATATTACCCCTTTGAGCCAACATTTCTCGAATCGCAGTTAGCTCTTTTTCGATATTCCCTAAATCCGCCGTACCCGCCGTTTCCTTAGCAGTAGCAGCACGACGTTCCAGCAAATTCTCGACAATGGCAACTAATTCATCTGTATCAAATGGTTTAGATAGGTAAGCATCACAACCTGCCTGATAGCCTTGAATCCGGTCTGTGGTCATGCCTCTAGCTGTGAGAAAGACCACCGGTAGTGATTTGAAACGAGGGTCTTCTCGCAGTTTCTGAAGAAACTGATACCCATCGACTTGAGGCATCATAATATCAGTGACTACAAGGTCAGGAGTTTTTCGTTGCAACATTTCCCATGCATCATTGGCATTACTGGCAACATCGACGGTAAAACCACCCACCTCTTCTAAATAGGCGGGGACTGATTCCCGAATCCCTGGTTCGTCATCGACCAGTAACAGTTGTGCTGACATCTCTCACTTCCTTTGCCATTCTTTATCCTAATGTAATGGAAATTTATAATAACGGCGTAGAACTCACCAGTTCAACCCCAGCGTTTAGGGGGACACCTGGCTCAAATCATTACTCTAGTTGGGGTAGAAGTCTCTCTTCGTGCCTCTATTCCCGCCTTTTTTTGAGTTTTTCTTTCTTTAGAGAGAGTCAACTTTCTCCCTTACCCTCTTGAAAAGAGTTCCACACAAGCGGACACTAAGACTTGAGAGTCTATCGGCATTCCAGAGGTGTTTCGTGAAAAGAGTATTAGGTATCATTCTCGGAGGTGGCGCGGGCACCCGCCTTTATCCATTAACCAAGTTGCGGGCTAAACCGGCTGTTCCCTTGGCGGGTAAATACCGTCTGATTGATATTCCGGTCAGTAACTGCATCAACTCCGAGATCTATCAAATTTACGTTCTTACCCAATTTAACTCAGCGTCCTTAAATCGGCACATTGCCCGTGCCTATAACTTTGCTGGCTTTACCGACGGATTTGTTGAAGTTCTAGCTGCCCAGCAAACGGCTGAAAATCCGAGCTGGTTTCAGGGCACAGCAGACGCGGTTCGTCAATATTTGTGGCTCCTAGAGGAGTGGGATGTTGATGAATATATCATTCTGTCCGGTGACCATCTCTATCGGATGGATTATCGCCATTTCGTGGAACACCACCGTGAAACGAAAGCTGATATCACCCTTTCTGTGGTGCCTATCGGTGAAAAACTGGCAACCAGTTTTGGTTTGATGAAAATTGATCACACCGGCAGGGTAATTGATTTCAGTGAAAAGCCAAAAGGGGATGCGCTGAAGCAAATGCAGGTGGATACAACGGTTTTAGGGTTGAAACCCGATGAGGCAAAGGAAAAACCCTATATTGCCTCGATGGGAATTTACGTCTTTAGTAAAGAGGCGTTGATTAAGTTGTTGCAAGCCAACCCCGAACAAACCGATTTCGGTAAAGAAATAATCCCAGGGGCATCAGGAGATCATAACGTTCAAGCCTACTTGTTCAACGACTACTGGGAAGACATTGGTACCATTGAAGCGTTCTATGATGCCAATTTAGCGTTAACTCGCCAACCCCAACCACCCTTTAGTTTCTACGACAAAGAGGCACCAATTTATACTCGCGCCCGTTATTTGCCTCCGACTAAACTTTTGGATAGTCATGTGACGCAATCGATTATTGGAGAAGGTTGTATTCTTAAAGATTGTCGTATCCATCACTCGGTATTGGGAGTTCGCTCTCGCATTGAAGCCGGTTGTGTGATTGAAGACACTCTGATTATGGGATGTGACTTCTATGAACCCTTTGCCGAACGTCAATCCGATGTAGAAACCGGACGTGTACCCTTAGGGATTGGTGCAGGAACCACAATTCGCCGTGCCATCATTGACAAAAATGCTCGCATTGGTCGCGATGTGCAAGTTGTGAACAAAGATCACGTCGAGGAAGCTGAACGTGAAAAACAAGGCTTTTTGATCCGCAGTGGCATTGTCGTTGTCCTCAAAAATGCCGTAATTCCCGATGGAACAGTCATTTAGGTCTTGATTGATGACTAGGGAGATGAGGAAAAGAAAGTGTTGAGTGTGGAGTGTTGAGTTTACTCAGATCTCGATCTGTGTCCTCCCTCATCTCTCTTGTCTTCCGGAACAGAATACCGGGAAATCCACACTGGTTAGTCACCAGAAGCTAAGCTAATCTAAGGATTATTAGCTATCCACACTGAGTTAGGGCTAGCAACTGTAACCTAATTTCTGATCGTATCTACTCACTTCTGCTCACTTTTGGGTAGAGATGAGTAGAGGTGATAAACATTCTCCCTGAACCGTTCTTGCCAGTTAGGGATAGCCTTCAATTTTTCCTTCTGCC
>NZ_JAVKBY010000260.1:0-23955 GCF_040222985.1 Coleofasciculus sp. F4-SAH-05 | reverse complement strand
AGGGAACAGTTTCAACCCCCGGTTGGGGGAAGATTCTGCGCTCGCGGAGGTGAAAATCCAAGGATGCAAGAGCGTAAGGGTGTAAAAACCTTGCACTTGTTGGGTTAAAAAATGGCTTTAAACCCTTGTATAGTATAGCTTTCCGATTCATTCAGCAAGCCCTATGTAGGGGCGGGTTTTACTACTATCCTTTTTGACCTCACCCAAATGTAACTAAACCCGCCCCTGTTTCAATGGCTTTTCACTTTTGTTGGGTTTCCTACGTCAACCCAACCTACAGCTATCCGACTATTAGATATCACGTCACTTTAAATTATTAACTAAAAGCTGAATAATACATTATCTACCGACGGGTCATTTTCTCTAATTTTTCCTTCACCGCCAATTGAACTAACGAATACAACAAAACAACAAACCAAAACCATGACAACGTAAACGCGGCAATTGCCCACCCCGTATGGGGCACTAATAATAATACTGTTCCCGCCAATAATGCAAACCCCGTTAAACAGGCATAAATCAAACTCTTAATCGCCAAATGAATCCGTTTCAAGGCGCGATCGCTCTCCAGGGAACGCACCCTTACTTGCAGTTCCCCTTGCTCAATTCGGGCTTCTAAACGGCGGATTAACAGTTCCGTGGAACTGGGTTTATTTAACCTATAGGTAATAAAATCCCTGGCTTGTTTTGCCAGTTCTTTCACCACATCTCCCCGCCCTTTGGAAACGGTTAAATTTTTGACAAAGGGTTGACTGGCGGCTAATAAGTTATACTCTGGATTTAAAGCCCGGGCAATCCCATCCAACGTGGTTAACGATTTTAAAATAAACGTCATTTGTGCAGGTAAACGAAACGGTTGCTGCTCAAACATCACATACAACTCATTCCCCAATGCTTCAAATTCCCGCACATCGATTGGCTTTTCCCGGAAGCGCTCTAAAATAAACCCGACTAAGCGTTTAACTGGGGTCATATCCGGTTGCCGTTCAAGTAACCCCATATAGGTTAAGGTATTCACCACCTCATCGGTATCTTTCCGCAAAACGGCAAAAAAGGTCTTAATCATTTGGTCTCTGGCAATGGATTTTACCTCCGCCATCGTGCCAAAATCATAGAAAATAATACTGCCGTCCTGATCAACTGCCATATTCCCTGGATGTGGATCGGTCTGAAAAAAGCCGTCTTCTAATAACTGTTTCAGATAACAACAAATTCCTCGCTGAATCACTTCATTGGTGTTGATTTCACAGGCTTCCAGGGTTTGCCGATCATCAATCTTGATACCGGGCATATATTCTAATGTGAGTACCTTCTTAGTCGTATATCGCCAATAAACCGTCGGCACCATAATCCCCGGATAATTATTGAAATTTTCCCGAAACCGATCGGCATTTTTACCTTCTTGTATATAGTCTACTTCTTGATAGAGTAAATCAAAAAATTCGCGATAAATTGCCTCAAGTTTATACTTCCTTACCCAAGGCAAATACCGATTAGCAAATCGCACCAATTCGTGTATAATTTTAAAATCTAAATTAAAAAGTCGTTCAATCCTCGGACGCTGCACCTTCACCACCACATCTTCTCCGGTGTGCAGCCGTGCTTTGTGAACTTGACCCAAACTAGCCGATGCCAGGGGAAAGGGGTCAAACTCCCGATATAATGCATGGATAGACTGACCCAGTTCGACTTCAATTACTGCGATCGCTTCGGCGCCACTAAATGCCGGCACCCGATCCTGTAAATGCGCCAATGCCTCGATGTACTCTAAGGGCAGTAAATCAGCACGAGTCGAGAGTGCTTGCCCAATCTTAATAAACGTTGGACCTAAATCCAGCAACGCCCCCACCAGCCATTGGGCGCGGCGGTTCCGGTGATTGGGCGTATCATTAGCAATGGTTTTGTCCCACCATAAATAGAACATAAACTTCGCCGCCGACCGAAAAATGTCAATCTGGCGGGCGAGGGGGGAATACTTTCGTCGTTGCCAACGGGGTGGCTTGGGCTTAGCCTTAGTCAGCATTCTGCCTTTTGCATCTGATGAATGAGGGAACAGGAGCGAGAAACTCTGGGTCTCCTCTTTAATACTGTACGGTTTTATGGCAGAAGAGGATTGATTCGCTAACTTCGGATTGACGCACCAACCCTGTAGGGGCGACCCGCTTAGCCTAATTAACACCACCGGAAAGAGGGCGGGTTTGCATAAGTTAGCAGTTTTTGAAGGCATGTTATCGGTAAAACCCGCCCCTACAGACGGTCGCGTCGCCCTCTTTAATTAATCGGGTAGAGTTACAGTAAATGAAACCATCGCCTGATGTGAATTGTCTAAAGGCTGACTCGCTACCTCAATTGTGCCATTGAGATGATTGACTAAGCACTTCACTAATGCTAGTCCTAATCCTGTTCCGGGAACCGCTTGCTTGGTAATCCCTTGACCGCGCCGAAATTTCTCAAAAATATAGTTAATATCGGTGGGTAATATACCTGCACCGATGTTGGTCAAGGTTAACGCCAGTCGATTGACCGTAGCCTGAACCTGTTTTGATGCTGGTCAATCAACTCACTTAGTTGCGTCGCCACCCATCTGATCCACTCAATGTCATCCACTTGCCATAAACGTGGCTGATCCTGTTGGACAACCAAAAATCCTAATCGTTTTAGATGTTGAGAACCATTGCTAAAGGTGTGATACAGAGGAACCATTAACACCCCATGGCTAATCGCCTGTTCAAATCGGGAGATTCCTGAAGTCTCAATTGGAGTATTTGCCCAATCCGCGATCGCAACCGGTTCAGGCGTCTGTTTCCAAGCCTTTTGGCATAAGCCAGAGTCGGATAACCCGAAGGATTGATGGAGTAATCCTTGGGATTTTAGCTGAACTGATTGATCAAGCATAGGGGTACACCATTCAGCGACAACCTTAACCTCACTTAACCGTTGTTTTTCCTGTATTGTCCAATCATAAGACTGCGATCGCCCTAACACAATCATCCCATTGACCCTTGATTGACACCAGGTATGAAGCCTCAACACTGCCCGCTTACTGGTTGAGCAGCTTTTGTCCTGTGGCGGTAGTTTATGGTTGCCGTTTGCCAAAAAGTTCATTTCGTCAAAGTTTTGAACAACCATGAGTGAATACCTCTATGCTCCTAGGTGAGAACGGCGGCAACAGTTTTCGCGAAGACATATCCGACGTTTCACCTGCTTTCCCCAAGTGCTACAAGGCTTAGGGATTAATTTTCGGATTAGTCTTCAGACATCAGTGACGTGCGCTTCGCGCAGGGTGTAGGGGCTAGTCTCCTCCCCTACACCCCACACCCCCACACCCCACACCCCACACCCGCCCCGAAGGGAAGCGAGTATGACGAATGACAAATGACAAATTACCAATGACAATTACTGAGATTGTCTCTGTTTTGCCTGCTGTTGAGCCAGTTGACTGTTTTGGCGATAAAGAATAACCCGATCTTGAGCTATTTCATAACGGGGATGATCGGGGTTAACGCTATTCATCAGAGTCGATGCTTTTTCCCATCTCGCTGCTATATCTAACCATTGAGCGGCTGTATTCGCCGTTTTCCCCTCAGCATCAGCTTCGATGGCTAGGCGAACAGCTTCGGTAAAGGGATCAGAAGGTGTCGCAGTTGTTGAGGGGGCTGTTGTTGAAGGTGAGACAGGTGTGGGAGGAGAGGTGGGTTCTTGAGGAGTAGTGCTGGCGTAAGGAGAGGGAATTAAGCGATCGTAAACCAACCAACCCCCTAAGAGTAGGAGAACCAGAACACTAACTCCAGCAACAAGACTGCGCTGGAAACGAGGGTTTTGCTTAACGTTGCGGGAGGAGGATACCTTGGGAAGCTGAGTTTTCTTCCTCGGCTCAGCTTTAGGAGATTTAAGTGCTTTTATCCATTGCTGAAGCGGGTTAGACTGATTCAGCACAATTTCTTGAGACCATAAAAGATGATCTGGATTACGGCTGATTTCTTCTAACCATAGCAATTGTTGCTCCTGCACAATACGGCTGTGAATGTTTACCCGACGAATGTTACGCGGCGCAATATCTTCCAGGATTTTTTGGATGTGGTTGACGAGAACAGAGCGCTCCAAGGGTTCGACTACAGGTGCTTCGCACAACAGGTGCAACACGCCATCAGCAAAAACCGCTCGGGTTCTGACGCGATCATCGGCTAACTGTTGATTCAGCATTTGAATTATCGCCGCCACACTGCCCTGATGAGCTTGTTTGGCGATATCATCCATCGAATCGTGCATATTGGGTTAAGCTATGGATTAGTCGCTAGGGCTGACTGTTATAATTTACCTTCAGGCGCTCTAGGACACAAGAATCCTTCCTGCTTGAGAGGTGATAAGTAGGTGGATGACCATCAAAATTAAGTTCTGTAAATATCCCTCAACCCCTTACATCAACTTAGTTTGGTTCTTTTCGGGACGCGAGTATGACGAATGACGTAACTTGTTTCTCACTCCCTTGAGTATGACGAGTGACGATTATGTATTTACATAGTTTTACAATTTTAAAGGAAAGTATTACCTTGACTAGGAGGGTTTCCATGCTGCTTAAATCGACAACTCGTCACATTCGCATCTATGCCGCCGAGGTGCAAAACAGTGCATTAGTTGAGAGTAACAACGTTCTAACACTAGACGTTGACCCCGATAATGAATTTAATTGGAGTGAAGATGCCCTGCAAAAAATCTATCGTAAGTTTGATGATTTTGTAGAAGCCTATAGCGGTGAAGATTTGACTGAGTATAATCTTCGCCGCATCGGCTCAGATTTAGAGCATTACATGCGATCGCTCCTGCAAAAGGGTGAAATTAGCTACAACCTGGAGTGTCGCGTAATGAACTATAGCATGGGATTGCCGCAGGTCATGTCTCAGGACTCGTAAGGACACATTATTTATGTAGAGACCAAACATGGACGGTCTCTACTTTGCCTGTCTAGTGTGATCCTAGAAAATCTATGGGGCTAGCAACTTTTGAGTAGGTCTTATGTAACGGTGATTTACCTCTTTCTAGAGTGAGAATTGTTTTGCAGGAATTGTTTGAGGGTTAAACGACGATTTTCCAAAAAACGACTCCAAAAACCTGGGATAAACTCATCCATCGTTTCGGCTAATGCCCACATTTCCAAGTTAATCATTTTGTACAATAGGTCATGGGAGTTCTCAATTTGCTCCATAAGCTGTTTTATTTCAACACTCGCAGGGGAGTTCAGCTCTTCAAAGGAGTGATCATCGGAGGTGTCATAATCGGGCTTAGGCATATCTGTTGGTACTCTTTAACAAACGATGGACGTTTGGGGGAGGCAATAAGTCCCGCGCTATATCTAAGTCCAAAAAAAGTATTATAAATAAAGTTATTTTTTCCCCTAGAGGCAACTATTGTCTGTCAAAGATCCCTTGAATCCTTGGAATTATAAACCGTGGTGGTGTCAGCCTTGGTCGATTCTCCTGACCGGAGTTGTAATCATCGCGGGGAGTTGGATGCTAGCCAAAATGCTCTGGATAACCTTGATAGTGGCTACCCCCATTTTGGTTTGGTGGTTTTACTTTTTATGGCTGTGGCCCCGTCTCTTGCGGCATAGTTACCTTGAGTTGACAAATCGCCAACCCGATCAAGAATCCGAGTCGGTTGCCACCATTTATCCCTCAGATGAGTGAACGGCTTCTCAAATCAGACGCTAGAATTTGTAATCAGTAGGCTTATTTCAATGATCCCATAATGGATATGCATTGCGATCGCGGCAGTGCGACTTCAACCGCCCAATTACCACTAGCTAGATGTAGCCAAGAGTGTTTCCATGGACAATCCTGCAGCAACCCTTCAATGCCCTAACTACCGCTGTCAGGCTGCCAATCCCCCTGTCAATAAGTTTTGTCAGAACTGTCGCACGCCCTTGAAGCGGCGTTATCTGTGGGCGCTAGGATCGGGAATAGAAGCCTATCAGCCCGAATCGCTAATTGCCAACCGCTATGTGTTGGTCAAGGAACGGATTGTACTGGATACAAAACCAGCAACACCACCGGATACCCCTCAAGAGATTCCGGAGGAGTTGTTGCCCTATTTGAGACTCTCTCCCTATCGCTTACATATTCCCCAAGTCTATGGGCGACTGAGAGGCGGTGAAAGACGCCAAGATTCAGAAATCTGGCTATTGGAAGATGCGCCGATTCTGGAAACTGATACGGCTGGGTCTCAAGGAGAACTTTTTCCTCCCCTGAGAACAGCTTGGCAAGAGGCGACAGCTATACGCCAACTCAACTGGTTGTGGCAAATCGCTAACCTGTGGCAACCCTTAAGCAGTGAAGGAGTGGCGACAAGTTTACTCAATCTCGATTGGCTGCGTCCAGAATCCTCTATCCTGCATCTACTGGAACTTCAGAGAGATGAACCCGCCCCACCGACGCTCAAACAACTGGGTCAGTGCTGGTCTCAACTCCAACCTGACGCCTCCTCGGTCATAAAAAAGTTTTTCAGGCAACTCTGTGAGCAATTGACCCAAGGAAAAATTCGCACCGCCGAACAACTGGTGGGACTGCTTGATCAGGGAATCAAAGACTGCGGGCAAGGGCAATCGCGTCATTATCAGATTTTTACCGGGACGGATTCGGGTCCAGTTCGCCGCCACAATGAAGATGCTTGTTACCCACCCATTGGACAACTATGGAGTCGCTCAACCGATGAAAATGCCTTAGCCATCGTCTGTGATGGGATTGGCGGACATGAAGGGGGGGAAGTGGCTTCGGGATTAGCCATCAATGTTTTGCGAGAGCAAGTGGAACGCCTCCATTTTGATCGCGACCATTGGCACCCAACTCATCTGACTCTACAACTTGAACAAGCCGCCTGTGCCGCTAATGACGCCATCAGCCAGCAAAATGATAGCGAACATCGCTCTGAGCGACAGCGGATGGGTACAACCCTGGTTATGGCTCAAACCAGCGCCCATGAAATATACATCACCCATGTCGGGGACAGTCGCGTCTATTGGGTAACGCGCCAAGGGTGTCATCAAATTACCCAAGATGATGATCTAGCCTCCCGTGAAGTGCGATTGGGTTACACCTTGTATCGGTATGCTGTGCAACAGCCGACCTCTGGCTCATTAATCCAGGCTTTGGGCATGGCATCGTCTACCACATTACATCCAACCACCCAGCGGTTTATCCTGGACGAAGATAGTGTATTTCTTCTCTGTTCAGATGGTCTCAGTGACCATGACCGAGTGGAACAATACTGGCAAACCGAAATTCTGCCGATTCTGGACGGACAGCGTGATGTCCCAACCGCTGCTGACCATCTCATCGAAATAGCGAATCGGCAAAATGGTCATGATAATGTTACATTGGCGCTGGTCTACTGTCAGGTAACGGCATCAGCGGACACAGCACCAACAGAACTTGCGCCGCCTCAGCCGGAATCGTTGCCAATGCCGACAACGGAAACGCCATCGGAAACCCCAACGACGACCACCATTGTCCCTTCCCATACGAAAACCAAACTATTGACCCGACCCAAACGGCGTCCTTGGGGACTTATGGTGGCAATTGTTGTACTTTTGGTCGTGGGTGCAGGACTGGCTTATCTATTATTGCCTCGGCGTTGGCTTCAAGGATTTGTGAGGCAGAGTTCTAATTCTGATGCCCCAGTATCCGTGTCGGTGACGCCATCTCCAACCGCTAGTCCAACGTCTAGTCCTGAGAGGACTTCATCTGTGGAGAATCTGACGCTGATGCGAGTGACGCGCTCAACAGTTACCAATGCACAAGGACAAGATGTTCCGTTACTACTGCGACTCCAGCCGCCGGAGGAAAATACCTCACCGATTCGGTTAGTTCCTAGAGGGAGTGTGCTGCAAGTTATTAATCAATCGTCCGCTTCCGGGGAAGAGGATTGGCTTAAATTGAGAGTGTGTTCGGCGGGAACAGAAAGTGCTGAAACTCAGGCGGTACAGACAGCAGTTGAAGAGTCTGCTGATTCTACCCCAGAATCTTCTACCCAATCAGACGCCAAGCGGCGCCGCAATATTTATCCTCTGGTTGAGCCAGGCGATCGGGGTTGGATAAAAGTTGTCAATATTCGCTCAAATGTTGACTTAAATGTTAAGGCAACATTGGAACAAAAGGGCGTATGTGCAACGACGCCTCAATCTGAAGCGTCAACGCCTTCCCCAAGTTCTCCTTAACCGAGTACGAGCTTCCCCAAGTTCTTCCTTAACCGATTAACCGAGTACGAGTAGAGACGAGTAGAGACCTCTCTACATTCACGGACGTAGCCACTATTAGACCGGAATAGTACCATATTGTATAAGGTTCTTAACTGGGCTAATCCCCAAACTGTTCCGAGTTTCCTGCGCTGTCTTAGTTTGATTGCGATTTGGTCTGTCACTTATCAAAAACTGATAATGTTGCTCTACATCTGGGCGTTGAATGTCTGATATCGAAACTCCTTGCCTCAGTTTAGCGATCGCACGTCTGTCTACGGCTGGGGCAGATAATTTTGCCGTGTGGGTGATTGAAGCTCCTTATCCTGGGGGTTATGTTCATCATGACTCAATTTGGTCTCCCACTCTGACTCAAACCTGGTTGGCGTGGCAACAAATGTTTTCTACGGGTAATTTGCCCCCCTTATTACCCCTGCCTCATCCCTTGACGCCTACGCCGACACCGACACCAACACCAACCCTATCACCCCAAAGCGAAAACGCTACACCGCAGACGACTAGCTACGGGGGACGGCTGATGCAGCAGTTGGGAATAGACTTGTGGAATTGGCTGTTTGCGGGTTCCATTCAAACAACGTTGGCGGAAAGTCGGGGCATTGCCCGGGGACAAAATAAATCCCTGCGCGTGCGCTTGGAAATTCGACATCCTGACTTGATTCCCCTTCCCTGGGAAATTATGCAAGAAATGGCAGGTAAACCGGCTATTTCTCTGTCTACTCAACTACTGTTTAGCCGCACGACGAGTAATGTTGACTCTCTCAAACCGCTGATCCGCCACGATCAAGCCCTGAATATCCTGCTCGTATTTGGACAAGATGTCCACCGTTCCGGGGGTGATCAGTCAGGGGCTGGCTTACAGCTTGAACAAGAGGCAGCGGTTCTAGAAAATGTTTTTCAATCTTGTCAAAAGTTTAACCCCACCTCCGTTCCCTGTTTTGTGGAAAAGCTGCTACAGCCAACACCCGCTGACTTAATTGCCGCTTTAGACACAGGAGGTTACAATATCCTTTTCTATGCGGGTCATGGTGAACCTGCTCCAGATGGGGGTTTATTATTTCTAAGTCCGGATGCACCAATTAACGGTACGGAACTAGCTCAAGTCTTAGTTCGGAATCAGGTAACCTTGGCGGTATTCAATACTTGTTGGGGCGCTCAACCGGATCAGGTGGAAGGTCAAACCATCCCCCGGAGTAGTTTAGCTGAAGTGTTAATTCAACACGGTGTCCCCGCTGTTTTGGGTATGCGTGACTCGATCGCGGATCACGAAGCCTTGAGTTTTATCCAAAGTCTTGCCCAAGCCCTAGCTGCCCGGATGCCGATTGACCAAGCTGTCGCTGTTGCCAGACAACAATTACTCACGCTTTATAAGTTCAACCAACCCGCTTGGACGTTACCTGTGCTGTATATGCATCCGGAGTTTCAAGGACAGTTAATTGCTTTCTTAGAAGAAGGAATTACTGAGCTTCCGCCTATGCCTAGCAACTGGAATGGCGAACAAACGCCCACCGCTTGCTTACGCTCCTTAAACTCGATGGGTAAAGTTTGGCGAATTCGCGGTGCGCTGATGCGGGTGGGACGCGGACAGGAGAATGATTTGGTTTTGGATGAGGAAATGTGGGTGAGCTATAAACATGCAGAAATTATCTGTCGCGATACCTTCACTCATCCCGGACAAATCCCGACTTACTTCCTGCGTGATTTTTCTCGCAACGGCACTCATATTTTACGAGCAGATGGGTGGCAGAGAATCCACCATCAGGAAGTGCCATTGGAGTCGGGTAGTCAGTTAAAATTTGGCAGTACTCAGAGTCAAACCCTGGAGTTTATTATTGAAAACCTTTAAGCCAAAAACTTAACAAGTTTTAGACTCGGAGAGATTCGAGTCGAGAAGAACACGGCTCAATTCAACGGTTCTAGAAGTTCTGCCAATTCTTGGCACTAACCTTTATTTTCGGAACGAGTACGGAACCTTCGAGAGTGCTGATGTAGCTATTCCTATCAATTTTCATCACCACCAACGATCACATAAGGGGTATTATGACCAGTCAACATAAACCATACCAAAATTATCAGGATGCTTTGAGTCAAGCCCAAGGAGAACTCCTAGAGGCACTCTGGCAAACTGAGGACGATTGTTATCCCTGGAATCCCGCTGAACCTGAAGCCCAAGACTATTTGGCAGATTTGGAAGCGGGATTTTCTCTCTTTGCTTGTCAAACCGAAGCAGAAATTACATCGGGATCACAAACCTTATTCAATCGCTTGCACCAGTGCTGGACATCGCTAACTCCCTCAGATTCTTCCGGTTCCGCCTCGGTAAAGCGGTCATTGGCTGAACGATTTGCTGGGGTGCCGTCGTCTTGGTTGGACGCGATCGCGAATCAAGCTCAACAAGCGTTATCCATGAATATATCACTTGCCGATCAGCTTGTTTTATGTGTTAGACCCTTATTGCCAAACTGGACGGAAGATGATTTATTCGTTTTTGCCCGTCCGTGGGCTTACGCCATGCGAGGTAATCAAGACTTTGGGGCTATTGGTTCAGTCGAATGGTCTGAATTATCACCCATTGAGCAGGTGCGCTTAAGTTTGGCGATTGCCCATTATACTCTCACACAACTGGATAACACGTTTGAGGACAATTAATTGTCGGGTTTATTTTTACTGAACTCTGGACAAAAGACAATAAATTGACAATCCCTGCACTTTTAGGGCAGGGATTTTACCTTCACCGGGAGCCGGAGTTTTATATCGTTCATTCCTACTAAGTGGTTGTTTCAGCCAAACCTAACCAAAACAGTTGACATGCACCCAATTTTAGGTATACAATACTGTGACTTTAACCAACTAACTTAACGATTCCGACTGTAAACAATGACCGATATTGTATTCATTGAAGACCTTGCCATTGAAACTGTCATTGGTATTTATGATTGGGAAAGAAAGATTCGTCAGAAAGTCGTGTTTAATATCCAGATGGCTGGTGATATCAAAAAAGCAGCAGAGACCGATACCATTGACCATACTCTAGATTACAAAGCCGTTTCAAAGCGGATTATCAGTTTTGTTGAGCAAAGCGAATTTCACCTAGTAGAAACTATGGCAGAACGTGCTGCCGAGATTATTCAACAAGAATTTTCTGTATCCTGGCTTCGGATCAAACTCAGTAAACCGGGAGCAGTAACAGGTTCAAAAGCGGTAGGCGTAATCATTGAACGGAGCTACTAGCTCATGGCTCAGATTTACGTTAGCATCGGTACCAATATTGAGCGCAACAAGCACCTGGAAATGGCAATCAGCGAGTTGTACCACCATTTTGGTGCTTTGCAAGTGTCACCAGTATATCAAAGTGAAGCGGTGGGATTTGAGGGGGATGACTTTTATAACATGGTGGTAGGGTTTCACAGCGACTGGACAATTCCCGATTTGATCACACTATTCAAATCCCTGGAAGTGAAAGCCGGACGCGATCATTCCGCACCAAAATTCAGTGCCAGAACCCTCGATATTGATTTACTCAGTTATGGTGATATGGTGTGTCAATCACCGATAGTGCTACCACGAGAAGAGATACTGCATGATGCGTTTGTTTTATTGCCATTGTTTGACGTTGCTGGTGACTGGATACACCCACGGCAAAAAAAATCGGTGGCTGAACTCTGGCAAGCCTTTGAACAATCGTCACACCAGCTAGAACGTATCGCCGATCCTATAGATATGAGTAAATTTAAACAATGGTAAAAACAGCGCTAATCACGGGTGGCGCGATTCGAGTTGGACGTGCGTTAGCAGAAGCCTGCGCCAACCATCACTATCGATTAGTAATTCATTATCACCACTCTGCTGATCAGGCTCAAAGGTTCTCCCAGGAGTTAACTGAGCAAGGCATAGAACACTGTTTATTGCCTTGTGATCTTTCACAACCCCGGGTAGTACAACAGATGTTTGAGCGTATACCCGCCGCTTTTAAACCCATTGATTTGTTGATTAATTCAGCGGCTAGGTTTCCGGAGCAGGATCAATTGCAACAATTCGATCAGGTGTGGTCTTCATTAATGAATATTAACGCTTATGCCCCCTTGTCTTTAATTCAACAATTTGCTGCACAGACAAATCATACCTGCGAAGGTTTAGTGGTAAACATTATTGATGCACGTTTATCCCGCGCTCAAAGCGAACACTTTACCTATCGATTGTCAAAAGCTGTTTTAAAGCAGGCAACACTTGACCTAGCGGTATCTTTAGCGCCTAAGATTCGCGTTAACGCGATCGCGTTGGGAGCTATTTTGCCACCATCTGAAAAAGGAAATGATTACCTGGAACGCCTTAAGCAAAGCATTCCACTAAAACAAACGGGTAAGCTTTCACAAGTTCAGTTAGCGCTCAGCTATTTAATTGAACAATCCTTTGTCACGGGAGATGTACTTACCCTCGATGGTGGCGAGTTTTTATAGTGTATGACGTGTTAAGTAGGTGGGGATAATAAAAGTTAACGGTGGGGATCGTCATTGGTCATTGGTCATTGGTCATTTGTAAGGGTTTGAGGTCTATTCACATAACTGGTGGATAGTTGAGTTTATTTCCACCGACCTACTTAGTTTTAGGGAGTTAAACCAAACGGCGGTAACAAAGGCAGCAAGAGTGTAATGAAATAATACACTAAGGGCGCTGTAAAAACATAGCTGTCTGTGCGATCTAAAATACCACCGTGACCCGGAATTAATTGTCCTGAATCCTTGACCCCCGCATCTCGTTTCATCATGGATTCAGTTAAGTCTCCCAAGAGGCTAGCCACGCCAATTAACGTACCGAAAACAAATCCAGTGAGTTGCCAGCTTGACCATTGCAGATGCCAAGCCCCAAGCATCGCCACTGCCCCACTGCCACAAATTCCAAAAATTGCCCCTTCTACTGTCTTTTTAGGACTAATATTCGATAAGGGAGTGCGACCAAAAAACTTGCCAAAACTATACGCCCCAATATCGGCTGCCCAAATACAGGCAAACGCGAGTAGAGTTACGGTTAAGCCTTGGGACAGAACCGTTAGATTAGTCCAAGGGTGAAGCCAAGAGTCATTGAACGAGAAACTATTGATGCTCGCTATAGCATTCAAGGGTAATGAAACCCCTCCATCTAAACCAACGCGCAATCGTATCCAGTAGCTAGGCAGATAACCGCCATAGAGTAATCCCAAAATCGAAGCGGCAATATCCGCAATCGTCGCCATCTTGGGTTGAAAGAGCAGGTAAAAACAAATCAGGGTTCCAGCAATGGGAAAGGCGGCATCCGTCAGATTAGAGTTCAGGGCGGCTGTCACCAATAAAAGTTGACTCACAACTAACGTCGTTTTAGCCGCAGGCGCAATTCCTTTTGCCTGAACCAGTTGAAAATATTCCAGTTGACCCAAATAGACGATGACACAGAGACCGAGGGTAAAATACCATCCTCCAGCCACAATCATCCCCATCGCTAGGGTAATCGCTACAATTCCACTAAAAATCCGAGACCAGGGCATAGAACTTTATTTGACACAAGACAGTCCAAATTAACTGTCTGAATAAAACTATTACATTAAGATTAACAATCGGGCAGCATTCGCCGTTAGTCAACCATTCACGAATCTAGCTTCTCCCCACTGAGGATAAACATAGGATTAACAGCCGCAAAGATTTGATGAGTACCTCGGGTTTCCAAGCGATTGATTGACGATTGCACAACCTCGATATTACGGGCTTGTAACTCAGCCAATCCTTCGGAGAGGGTATAAAGACTCTCTAAATTACTCGCTGTGGCAACAATCCGACCTTGGGGTTCTAAGTAATGCCAGACTGCCTTAAGAATGTCTTTAATCGGGCGTCCTCCCTCAATACAGGCTCTATGGGGTTTTCCCGGTAGATTGGGGAGACATTCAGGTGCAGATCCTTCGATAACTTCAACATTCTCAATGCCGAAGCGGGAGCAGTTGCGTCGAATCAGGTTTGCCACCTCTTCATCCCGTTCTACCGCCACAATTTTACCGTGAGGAGAAAGTAATCCGGTTTCTACGGCAATCGTACCTGTTCCTGCACCGATATCCCAGAGCAAGGAATGGGATTCTAGGCGCAATGCGGAAATAATTAGTAATCGTACTTCTCGCTTGCTTAGGGGAATACCAGGCAAGCGCTCGAATAAATCATCGGGAATACCAGGAGTGGTATAGTGCCACAGGGAAGAAGACATTTTGTTCGTCCTTGGTCATTAGTCCTTACTTTTGACAACTTTTACACGTTCTAAGCGAGGATCGCTACACCCAGTAATATAGCCGCCCAAGTGCTGAACCTGTCGCAAATAATCTACTGTAGTTGACGCGATCGCACATCCTGGAATTAAAATGGGAATTCCTGGAGGATAGGGACAAATCCATTCAGCACTAATGTGACCAACGCTTTGATCTAGAGTTAACCGTTCTTTTGGGGCAAAAAAGGCATCGCGAGGAGACATGGACGGTTCCAGGATTAACCCTGATGTCATTCCCGGTTGGTATAAATTTTGCCTAAAGGAAGCATCAGGACGAGAATAGCGCTGTTGTAAGTCGGTAAAGGCTTGGACTAATGGCTGAATATCTGCTGCCGTGTTCCCTAAACTCAGGATAAACGTCAGATGTTGGAATGTCGGCAACTCAGCAATTACACCCAACTGATCACAAAAAATTTCATCGGCTTCAAACCCACTCAACCCTAACTCCATAACTCTCACCGTCAACCGGGTCGGATCTAGGGTAAAACAGCCCGGAGTCTTTGTGGCATCTAACACCGATAATCCCGGAATTTGCTGAATCTGTTCCCTCGCCGCCTCAGCCAGTCCTAGAGTGCGGCTAATCAGCGTTTCCCCATACAACATCATTTGTTGTCGTGCGGCGTCTAGAGAGGCTAAGAGGAGGGCGCTGGGACTGGTAGACTGGACAAGCTGTAAAGCTTGACTCAATCGTTCCGGATCAAGGCGATGACCTTTAATGTGCAGCATTGAGGCTTGGGTCATCGCCGTCAAAACCTTATGGGTGGACTGTATGGTTAAATCAGCCCCGGCTGACATGGCACTTGGCGGCAAATCTGGATGAAAGGCTAAGTGCGCTCCGTGTGCCTCATCAACCAGCAAAGGAATATTGTAGTCATGTACCCGTTGGGCGATCGCGTGGATATCGCCGCACACGCCATGATAGGTCGGATACAGTAGCATCACCGCCTTAGCATCGGGATGTTCCTTGAGGGCAAGGCTTACGGCGTCTGGGGTAATACTGTGTGCCAAATCACCAGAGGGATCGGACTCTGGGGTAATAAAAATCGGACTCGCACCGGAAAGAACCAAACCTGCGATCGCGGATTGATGACTATTCCGAGGCAAAATCAGCTTATCTCCTGTACCGCAAGTGGCTACAATTGCCGCGATTACTCCACAGGTTGAGCCATTCACCAAAAACCAGGTTTTATCTGCACCAAACGCCCCTGCCGCTAACTCCTGCGCTTCCTGAATCCCTCCTGAAGGAGCAAATAAGTTATCAAAATCTGGTAATTCGGGGAGATCATACTCAAAGACTGATTTACCCCAAAGGTTGATCAACCGATCAGATATACCCTTTCCCCGCTTGTGACCTGGGGCGTAGAACGGGGCGTGGGGGCGTCCAGCACAGGCTTGTAAGGCATCAAGTATCGGGATAGTCATTGGTCATTGGTCATTGGTCATTGGTCATTGGTCATTGGTCATTGGTCATTGGTCATTTGTCATTGGTCATTTGTCATTGGTCATTTGTCATTGGTCATTTGTCATTTGTCATTGGTCAGTTGTAATATAAAGTATTTGGGTAAAAAATTAGTTAGGTACACAAGGAAGTTCTATGTCGCGATATCGAGGTCCGCGCCTGCGGATTGTCCGTCGTCTGGGCGATCTCCCTGGTTTAACTCGCAAATCCCCCCGTCGTTCATATCCGCCCGGTCAACATGGTCAAGCTCGCCGGAAGCGGTCAGAATATGCGATTCGATTGGAAGAAAAACAGAAACTCCGCTACAACTACGGAGTCACGGAAAAGCAATTGCTTCGCTATGTTCGCAAAGCTCGTCGAGCAACGGGTTCCACGGGTCAAGCGTTACTAGAACTGCTAGAAATGCGACTGGATAACACCGTATTTCGTTTAGGAATGGCAGGTACTATCCCGGGTGCGCGTCAACTTGTGAATCATGGTCATGTGATGGTCAATGGTAGGGAAGTGAATATCGCTAGCTATCAATGCCGTCCCGGTGATGTGATTATAGTTAAAGATAATGAGCGCTCTCGGCGTTTGGTGGAACAAAATCTGGAATACCCCGGATTGGCAAATCTACCCAGCCATTTAGAGTTTGACAAGAAAACATTCACCGGTAAGGTCAATGGCGTGATTGAGCGTGAGTGGGTCGCCCTGCAAATTAACGAACTGCTGGTGGTTGAGTTCTATTCACGGAAAGCGTAGATTGGTCATTGGTCATTGGTCATTGGTCATTGGTCATTGGTCATTGGTCATTGGTCATTGGTCATTGGTCATTGGTCATTGGTCATTGGTCATTGGTTAATGGTTCATGAGTCCATCGGTCATTGGTTAATGGTTCATGAGTCCATCGGTAAAACAAGTTTGTCATATTGGGTACTGGAAAAAACGAATGACAAAGGACGAATGACAAATGACAAATGACTATCCACCAATTTGTGACATGGTGCGAGTGTAGTAACCATCAGTACCAGAGTCTCGCTGTTTAAAGTTGATATCTGGTTTAATCGCTAGTAACTGCTGCACTCGCGCTCTTAATTGGGCGAGATCAACACCGCTACGGAGAGCGCTTTTTAAGTCAATCTGACCCGTTTCATTGAGTAAACAGGGACGCAACCAGCCATCGGCGGATAGGCGCATCCGGTTACAGCGATCGCAAAAACATTCGGACATCTGACTGATAAAGCCGAGAGTCCCCAAGGCATTAGGAATTTGGAATACATCAGCCGGTCCATTTCCGCGTACATTTGACTCAAGTAATCCCCAGCGATCGCGGATTTGCCGACGGAGTTCCTCAGACGGAATCCAGGCGCGATCGCTAAATAATTCAGGATTGCCAATCGGCATAAACTCAATAAAGCGAATGTGCCACTGGCGGTCAAGGGTAAGGGCGGCTAAATCCAGAACTTCTGCATCATTCACCCCCGGAATAACCACTATATTCAATTTCAGGGGATCAAACCCCACCCGATGTGCGGCTTGAATTCCGTTCCAGGTTTGTTGCCAGCGCGATCGCCCCCGATTCCCGATAATTTTGTCAAAGGTGTCAGGATTGAGAGAGTCTAAGCTAATATTAATCCGCCGTAATCCTGCATTATACAAGTCTTGTGCCATACCTGCGAGTAAAAAGGCATTTGTCGTCATCGCTAAATCTTCGGTTTGATCCAGGGCGGCAATTTCTCTCACCAACTCCACCACCCCTGGACGCAGTAGCGGTTCTCCACCCGTCAGACGAAACTTTTTAAACCCGACTGGGATAAAAACTTCTTTTAATAGCGTCAGCAGTTCCTCATGGGTGAGGAGTTCCTGTTGCAGGATATAGTCAAGTTCTGACCCTTCCGGCATACAGTAGTGACAGCGGAAGTTACAACGGTCAATTAGGCTAATCCGGAGATAATCGACAGTGTTCATCTTTATTCGCGGCTATCCCCCATATTTTGGCTGCTACTTTTTTATGATAAGAATCTTCAACTCATTGGAGAGTAAGAATTATGTATTTATTGTTTCCATTTATTAAGAATATGGCAAATTAAGGCAAGCTGTGGTAATATATACAGATGTTCGGGGAAATTACCGCAGAAAATTATCGGATTACGCATCTCTGAGATAATGAAACTTGTTGAGAAGCACGTAGTTTGTAAAGGCACTCGAAAATGGAAAGAGATTGATAACTTAGCATTCAAGTCGAAAAATCTTTACAACCGAGCCAATTACGAAATTCGTCAACACTTCTTTAAAACCAACCAAATCCTCTCCTACAACGAAATGGCATCTCGGATGCAAACAGAGGAGTCTTATTGTGCTTTGCCTCGTAAAGTATCTCAACAAGTTCTTCGGTGCTTAGACAGAAACTGGAAAGCCTGGAAAGAAGCTAATAAGGCATACAAGAAAAACCCTGTCTTATTCTTGGGCAAGCCCAAGCTTCCCAAATACAAAGATAAAGAGAAGGGGCGTAATCTGTTGGTTTACACCATCCAGGCTATTAGCTCAAAAGAGCTTCAAAAAGGATGGATTAAGCCATCGGGAACAAACCTGATGATATCTTGCCACAAGCCGGATATCAATGAAGTAAGAATTGTTCCCCGCCTTAATTACTACGTGGTTGAGGTGATTTATGAGCAACCCATTCAGCAATTGGTTAGCGGTGAAGCGGTAGCCGGTGTAGATATTGGACTTAACAACTTAGCGGCTGTAACTTCAAATCAAAAAGGATTTAAACCTTTCCTGATTAACGGCAGACCGGTTAAGGCGATTAACAATTACTACAACAAGAAAAAAGCCGAACTGCAATCTCAACTTAAGGGAAACAGGAAAACGTCAAACCGAATTCAGCGTTTATCAACTAAGCGAGGATTCAAGATTGACGACTATCTCCACAAGTCCAGTCGGTTTATTATCAACCAGTTAGTTGAGAACAATATCTCAAATCTCGTGATTGGTAAAAACGAGAACTGGAAGCAGGGAATCCGTATCGGTAAGGTTAACAACCAGAATTTTACCAGCGTTCCCCATGCAAGATTTATCGAGATGTTGACCTATAAAGCTGAACTGATTGGCATAAAAGTCATCATCACCGAAGAATCTTATACGTCGGTTGCTAGTTTCCTGGATGGAGATTTTATTCCTGTTCACGGAAGTCCAGAGGCGAAAGCAGCAAAGTTTAGCGGTCGTCGTGTTAAACGTGGGTTGTACTTTTCAAAAATCGGCGTCAAGTTTAACGCCGACATTAACGGCAGTTACAACATCATTCGTAAAGTAGTCCCAGATGCTTTTGGCAACGGGATAGAGGGTGTAGTAGTTCACCCAGTCAAGATTACTCTTGCCAACTAATTTCCGCGTTTTTTCGTAAAATTAGGAACTATGTAAGTATTATCAAGTGAACGTTGAGGCGCATCACTTTTATGTTAGGCAAGTTACTAGATGGTCGTTACCAAGTCAACCAAGTCCTCGGTGCAGGAGGATTTGGTCGCACCTACCTGGCACAAGATACCCGTCGTCCCGGTAACCCAATTTGTGTGGTCAAACACCTTCAGCCTGCGAATCGTGACCCCAATTTCTTAGAAACCGCCCGACGTCTATTCAATAGCGAAGCGGAAACCCTAGAGGTACTGGGCAATCACAACCAGATCCCGCGTCTGCTTGCCTACTTTGAAGAAGACCAAGAATTTTATCTGGTTCAGGAATATATTGAAGGGCATCCCCTAAGCAAAGAGTTGACACCGGGTCAACCGTGGGATCAGACAGGAGTTGTTGCCCTGCTACAAGAACTCTTAGAGGTTTTAGACTTTGTTCACAACCACGGCGTCATTCACCGGGATATTAAGCCAGATAACCTGATTCGACGGAATTTAGACAAGAAGTTAGTCTTATTAGACTTTGGGGCGGTTAAGCAAATCCGGACTCAACTGGCAAATCCTCAAGGGCAAATGAGCAATACTGTTGCAGTAGGAACTCCGGGTTATATGTCCAGTGAACAGGCTTTGGGTCAACCGCGTCCCACTAGCGATATTTACGCCCTAGGAATTATCGCTATCCAAGCCATTACAGGTCGTATGCCTGCTGAATTACAGGAAGATTTAAATACGGGCGAACTGATCTGGCAAGATCTTGCCCCTGTGACTCCAGGGCTAAAACATATTTTGACCCGGATGGTACGCTATCATTTCAAAGACCGCTACCAGTCTGCAACAGAAGCGTTACAAGCCGTGCGATCGCTCATCGCCGCTTCTTCTACTTACGGTCAACCTGTTTCGCCATCTCAACCCACACCCCAATCTACTCCCCTCTCCCAACAGGGCACCCTGGCAGTTTCCCCAGCCGCACCCCCTCGAAGACCTACTCCTCCTACTACTCCTCCTACTCCTACTCCTCCTCCGCCCCCTGAACCCGAACCTGCATCTGAACCGAACCGCGCCCCATTAATCATTGGTGTGGGTTTAGCTGTAGCTATGGCAGCCGCAGGGATGGCGTATGGCATTCGTCAGGGAATGTCCGGTGGTATGGCACGAGGGACTTGTACAGTGACGGTTCAAGGCTTGAACGTGCGCTCAAACCCCAACGCCACGATTGTTGGCACAGTTAATAAAGGCACCAAATTAACCTTAACGGGAACCAAGCAAGGGGATTGGGTAGAAATTCGTTCACCGCAGCAAGGGTGGGTTTTTGATCAGTATCTGGATTGTTCCTCAAAGACTATTGCTGAACAACCTGAAAGTCCTACACCAGTAGAAACCCAACCCAGTCCCACCCCTGAAGAAACCCAACCCAGTCCCACCCCAGTTGAGTCAAAACCCAGTCCCAGCCCAGAACCAACACCCACCCCAACCCCACCCCCGCAAAAATCCCCGGATCAGCCCAAACCCGATAATGGGGCAAAGGTCTTGACAAAAGCAACAGAAGAGTATCAAAAAGGTAACTTAGATCGAGCGATCGCGGCGGCTCAATCGGTTCTTCCCAGTAGTCCAGCCTTTGAGGATGCTCAAAAGAAAATCGAGACCTGGCAAAAGGAATGGGGGGAAGCGAAAGCCAAATTCGATAAGATTCAGCAAGCCTACAATGAAGGTCGCTATGTTGATGTGATCATTTATGCCGCAGACAGCGATTTTCCGGAACAGCGCTATTGGCGAGAAAAGTTGAATGAATTAGTTCGCAAAGCCACCCAACGTAAAAATCAAGGGGATACGGATCAGGAAACCCCGCCGTCATCTGAACAGTCAAATCCCGAAAACCCTAAACCTGAACCAAAAGAACCCACTGGAGACAATTCAGTACCAATGTGTGAACCGGAAACCGAAGAAGCCTGTTGATTCCCGCGATTTCCAATTGCTCTTGTCAGGTGCAAAAATTAAACAGATCAAGAGTAAGCGAAGTTTCTCTCGCTTACCCTCTGATATCATGTCCGGCAACGTTTTAAGCGCCGCCTCTTAATTTATCCAAGACGCTGCGATCTTCCAATGTAGACGTATCTCCAGCCACCTCCTGACCGGCTGCTAAATTCCGCAACAAACGCCGCATAATCTTACCCGATCGCGTTTTGGGCATTCCCTCTGTAAAGCGAATCTCACCGGGACGGGCGATGGCACCAATTTCGTTAACCACATGTGCCTTGAGTTCGTTTGCCAATTCCTCCGTTGGACTGTAGTCATTCTCCAACATGACAAAGGCAAAAACATTTTCCCCTTTCACCTCATCCGGTTGTCCAACGACAGCCGCTTCTGCTACGGCGCGATGGGAGACTAATGCCGATTCAATTTCCATAGTGCCGAGGCGATGTCCAGAGGTATTAATCACATCATCCACACGCCCCATCACCCAGAAATAGCCATCTTCATCTCGACGCGCACCATCCCCAGCAAAGTAGAGATACTGCCCGTCTTTGGGTGCAATATGTTCCCAATAGGTGCGGCGGAAGCGATCCGGATCACCATAAACCGTTCGCATCATTCCGGGCCACGGGTGCTTAATCACCAGATATCCCCCCTGATTTACCGCAACCGGATTGCCTTCTAAATCGACAATATCTGCCAGAATACCTGGAAACGGTAACGTGGCTGAACCAGGTTTAGTGGGAACGGCACCGGGTAGGGGGGTAATCATAAATCCCCCTGTCTCTGTTTGCCACCAGGTATCGACAATCGGACACCGTTGTCCGCCAATAATTCGGTGATACCACATCCAGGCTTCTGGGTTAATCGGTTCACCGACAGTTCCCAAAATTCGTAACGAGGATAAATCGCGGGCTTTGGGATGGTGTTCGCCCATCTTAATTAATGCCCGAATTGCGGTTGGTGCGGTATAGAAAATATTGACGCCATATTTTTCCACTATATCCCATAAACACCCTGGATTCGAGGGACGGGGTGCGCCTTCATACATGACGGTGGTGGCACCATTGGACAGCGGACCATAGACAATGTAACTGTGACCCGTAATCCAACCCACGTCAGCGGTACACCAGTAAACATCAGTGTCTTTGAGATCAAACGTCCATTTCAGGGTGATATGGGTATAGAGATTATAGCCTGCGGTGGTGTGAACAACACCTTTGGGTTTACCGGTTGTCCCAGAGGTGTAGAGAATGAATAGCATGTCCTCACTATCCATCGGTTCGGCGGGACAATCTCCTGACACCCCCGCTTGTAAATCATGCCACCAATGATCGCGCCCCGGTTCCATCTGGATTTTTTGCTGGGTACGTTGAACCACGAGGACGTTTTCTACCGTGGGTGCGCCGTTATTGGCAAGGGCTTTATCAACTTCAGGTTTCAGGGGAACAATTTTATCCTTGCGCCAGCCACCATCGGCGGTGACGACTACTTTGGCTTGGGCGTCTACTAATCGGTCTTTTAAGGCTTCGGCACTAAACCCACCAAATACCACTGTATGCGGCGCACCAATCCTGGCACAAGCTAGCATCGCGATCGCGGCTTCCGGAATCATGGGCATATAAATCCCCACGCGATCGCCTTTTTTCACGCCTAATTGCTTGAGGACATTAGCAAACTGGCAAACTTCCCGGTGCAGTTGGGCATAGGTGAGGGTGCGGGAATCCCCTGGTTCCCCTTCCCAAATCAAGGCAGCTTTATTCCGTCGCCAGGTGGTTAGGTGTCGGTCTAGGCAATTATAGGCAATATTCGTCTTGCCGCCGACAAACCATTTAGCAAAGGGAGGTTGCCAATCGAGGACTGTATCCCATTTCTGGAACCAGTGCAACTCTTGTTCGGCTAACTCCGCCCAAAACTTTAACGGGTCAGCTTTTGCCTTGTCATAGAGGCGCTGGTACTCCTCCAGACTCTGAATGTGGGCAGTCTGGGAAAATTTAGCTGGGGGTTGGAATAGACGTTTTTCTTGCAGAACTGATTCAATCGTTGATTCAGGCATCGTTTGCGCTTGTAATCTGTTGCTGTACTCAAACCATTTTGAAGGCAGATTTGCCTGAATGAGCAATTTTGACGTTTTGTAAAGCTTGCCGACTCCTCGATAGGGGCGGCATCATTCGTCATTCGTCATTCGTCATTCGTCATTCGTCATTTGTAAGGGTTTGAGGTCTATTTACATAACTTAATATAGTTGAGCATGAATAAGGGCGGGTTTTGTTTAACCGTTATCGGTGATTCAGCTAGTGTTAGTTCCTAAACCCGCCCCTACAATTGATGCTTTGGCTAGGTTCAAGGCAGGCTTTTTCTTCCCTGGCAACAAGAGAATGTCCTAACGTATCCCCGTAGTGCTATAGATAAAAACATACAAAATAACGAGCGAGACGCTCGCACTACAACCCTTCCCTGTTGCTTGTTCCGTTACATAAGACCTACTCAAAACTGATCAACCGTAGTCAAATCTAACCTTGATGCTTACTTCCTGCTTCACTCTGGCAGTGTCGGCACTCAACCCTTCGACTCCGCTCAGGGTCAACCAGTCCACAGGCACTTCCCCA